>JALOMP010000171.1 GCA_025455365.1 Chitinophagaceae bacterium
GCATATCACCATTTCAACAAACCAGTAAATTCCTTCTACCGCAATATCAACCATCTTCCCAAGTGGGTACTGTCCGGGGGGCTTAAAATGAACCTTGATCTCTATTCATACGTGACTTTCCACGCCGACTATAACCGCCAGTGGCCCTACCAGGAAGCGATCGGCGGGGCGATGTATTCACGGAAAATCGGCGATGAGGATGTCCCTACCTATACAATTCACGGAGGCATGTATGTCCGTTACAAGGATGCCGTTATCCCGGTAGTGAAAATGGACTATTATCCGCTGTCCCTGGCCCTCAGCTATGACATCAACATCTCCCGCCTCGCCACAGCCAGCCAAAGCAGGGGTGGATTTGAAATTTCACTTTCCTACATCGCATATGTCAACCGTGACAACTCGTCCAAGAATGCATTGAAGTGTCCCCGCTTCTGACCTGCCTGCACCGTCCTGCTTACCCAATGTCCAATCAACCGGCTGAACATTTTTGCCTGCTGTTTGTTTTCGATTCAAACAAGAAAAACGTATGACAAAAATTCAACCCGGCCAGCCAGCACCGGATTTCAGCCTCTATGACACGGAAAAGAAGAAAGTAAGCCTGGGCGATTTCCGCGGAAAGAATGTGCTGCTGCTCTTCTTCCCCCAGGCCTTTACCGGCGTATGTACCAAAGAGCTCTGTGCCGTCAGGGACAGCATCGGCCTGTATGAAGACCTCAATGCGGTAGTCCTGGGCATTTCCGTGGATTCCGTTTTCACGCTCGCCCGCTTCAAGGAAGACCAGGGTTATAATTTTCCGTTGCTCTCCGACTTCAATAAGGAAATAAGCCAGGCATATGGTTCCCTGTACGACAACTTTGTCTTTGACATGAAAGGTGTTTCCAAGCGGTCTGCTTTTGTCATTGACGGCGATGGAATTGTCCGTTATGCTGAAGTACTGGAAAATGCGGGAGAGATTCCCAATTTTGAAGCGATCCGGCAAACCTTGCCGCAATTGGCCTGAAATATATAAAAGATTGATAGCCAGTGAAAAAGAAAATCACTGGCTTTTTTTTGTTTTTTTCCCCCGTGAAGATGCAATTAGGGCTTGCATTTTGCAGTTTTAAAGATTAATTTTAAGCATTATATCTACCTTTACCCGGGAATGAAAAACTGTACATTTTTAATCTTACTGGCACTATCATTGTCCTTCGGGGCAACGGCACAGACTTCACAGGAGCCTGGGCCAGCCGCAGCCAGGAAAGTCGTACGGTTTTACCCAAATCCCGCCACCAGTTTCATCAATTTCGAGTTCCAGAAGACGCCCGAACCTGGCACCACTTTCCAGGTGTACAATTTCCTTGGAAAAAAACTCATGGAGATTCAGCGCTTTACGGCACGCACGCAGGTTGACCTGACCAATTATACCAGGGGTCTGTATATCTTCCAACTGACGGACCCCAATGGACGGGTGATTGAGAGTGGCAAATTCCAGGTTGAACGATAATTTCATCAGAGCACCTGCACAATCAGAAATTTAAGGTAATTGGTATTCTCCATGCCACGGATGATGGGATGGTCTGCCGATTGGGCCCTGAAGCAAACCTGCCGCAATCGCCGCCTTGCATCCTTTGCAGCCATATCGATGATATCAAGAAAAAGATCCGGTTGCACCAGGTTGGTACAGGATGAGGTCACCAGGAAGCCGCCTGGCTTCACCAGTTTCATGCCCCTCAGGTTTATCTCCTTGTAACCACTGATCGCCTTTTGGATATTGTCCCTTGTTTTGGCAAAGGAAGGAGGATCGAGCATGACAACGTCCCAGCGCTTCTCCTCCCGGGTCCATTGCTTCAGCACATCGAAGGCATTGCATTCCTGGAAACTGCACCGGTCGTCCAGTTGGTTCAGTGCCGCATTGGCCCTTGCCTGTTCCACGGCGGTGCCGGAAATGTCAAGGCCCAGTACGGATTTCGCGCCATAGTGGGCGGCGTGAATTTCAAACGTGCCCGTGTAGCAGAATGCGCCCAGAACATCGGCTCCGTCCACCACCTGGGCGATGGCCTTTCGATTGTCCTGCTGGTCCAGGAAGTAGCCTGTCTTCTGGCCTTTCTCCACATCCACATAGAATTGCAACCCGTTTTCGCGAATCATGATTTTGGTATCGAAGGGTGCAGACAGGTATCCCTTTTGCTGGGCCATCCCTTCCAGTTCCCGAACGGGCACATCATTGCGCTCATAGATACCCTTCGGGGAGAAAATCTTCTCCAGCGCTTTCACAATGGCCGGCTTCCAAACATCCATCCCCAGTGCAAGTGTCTGAATGACAAAATAGTCATTGAACTTGTCGATGATCAGTTGGGGGAGGTCATCCGCTTCGCCGAAAACCAGCCGGCAATTCTCCCGGTATCCCAGTTTCTGCCGGTAAGCCCAGGCCGCTTCGAGCCTGTGCAGGAAAAAAGCCTCGTTGATGGCTTCCTCTTTCTGACGGGTGAGGATCCTGACCGTGATGGCGGACAGGGGGTTGACATATCCCCTGCCCAGGAACTTACCGTCATGCAGGTATACATCGGCGATATCACCGCCTTTCAGGGTGTCTTCCATCAGGTCAATCTCATTGGAAAAAACCCAGGGATGGCCATTGATCAGGCGCTGACCGATTCTTTTTTTCAGGACCACTTTGTTCATGCGCGCAAAGGTAACTCTTTGAAGATCGTCAATCATTTGGCTCATTTTTAAGCAAGCCCTAACCCGTCCATGGGGCACAATGCTTATTTTTAAAAAAAAATCGAATATGACGATACCGCTTCTTTTTCGGTCGGCTTCCGTTTGCCTGGTGGCCGTAGTGATAATGGCTTCCTCCTGCAGCAGTTCCCGTTTCTACAAGGGATTTGAATACAAAGGATCGACCCAGGCTCCGGACATGAGCGGTCAAACCACAACCGGTACTGAAATCAGCAACATGACAGGCGGTACAGAAATAAACGCCAGTACCCTGGTGGGCGACATGAATGCCATCGCCCCTGTACACCTTTCTGGTTCTAACCCGGATGGCGGTTTGGAGACGGGAGCAGCTTCCGTCCAGCCAGAGACGGTGCAGAAAATGCTGGAGGCCACCCTGGATCAAATTCAGGCGACAGGGGGACCGGGAAAGGGAATGACGCCCGCTAACCTGGCCAGCCAGGTGGCATCCGGACTTGCGGCATCGGGTCAAATCAGCCCCTTAACCGACCGCCAGGAGAAAAAACTCCAGAAACTGGCTACCAGGATGGACCGGAAAATGAAAAAACAAGCCAAAGAAATCGACTGGAAAAACAACTCCGACCTGGAGCTGTTTTTTATGATCATGGCGATTGCCGGTCTTGTGCTGGGGATCCTGACCATTGGATTTGGCTGGTTTGTTTTCATTGTTTTTGCGGGCCTCTGGCTCTATTGGAAACTTGTCAAAGACAAGAATGGATCAGACAATTTGGCTTAAAAAGAGAGGGTGGCAAGCCATTTGAACAGTATGTTTCGCCTAAAAAACAGTCAAAATGGAAGATAAAGACAAGACGGACGAGCCAAATACGGATAATTTCCAGCAGGAAACAACCCTGGACCTGAATACGGATGAAAATATTGCAGGAACCTCCCACCTGCATGAAAATGTTGCCGAAAACCCGGATTCCGAGGAACTCAGGATTGCCCTGCAGGAGCAAAAAGATAAATTCATCCGGCTGTACGCGGAATTCGACAATTACAAACGCCGCAATGCGCGCGAACGGATCGAGCTGATCCAGACCGCCGGCAAAGACGTGATCAGCGCTTTACTGGAAGTGCTGGACGATTGCGACCGTGCTGAAAAACAACTCAGCCAGAGTGATAAACTGGACCAGATCCGCGAAGGCGTGCAACTGGTTTTCAATAAACTCCGCAATACGCTCCAGGCGAGGGGTCTAAAGGAAATGAAAAGCATTGGCGAAACGTTCAACCCCGATTTCCATGAAGCCATCACGGAAATTCCCGTACAAGACCCCTCCAGGGAGGGAAAAATCGTGGATGAAGTGGAGAAAGGATATTACCTGAACGACAAGATAATCCGGTTTTCCAAGGTTGTTGTTGGAAAGTCCGCCTCATAACCCGGTTTCCGAACCCTGCATACACACATGGCAAAAAGAGACTATTACGAAATTCTGGGCGTGTCAAAAAGCGCCACCGCGGATGAAATCAAGAAAGCCTACCGCAAGGTGGCGATGCAATTCCACCCGGACAGGAATCCTGGCGACAAAGCCTCTGAAGAAAAGTTCAAGGAAGCCGCGGAAGCCTACGAAGTATTGAGCGACCAGGACAAGCGGGCCCAGTATGACCGTTTCGGCCATGCAGGCCTGAGTGGCAATGGCGGAGGATTCGGTGGTGGCAATATGAATATGGATGACATATTCAGCCAGTTCGGGGATATTTTTGGTGACGATATCTTCGGCAGCTTTTTCGGTGGCGGCGGAGGCAGGGCACGCAGTGGTGGAAGGACCCGCGGAACACGCGGCAGTAACCTGCGCATCAAGCTCAAGATGAGCTATGAAGAAATTGCAAAAGGTGCCACGAAGACCGTCAAGGTAAAAAAATATGTTTCCTGCAACACCTGCCACGGATCAGGCGCAAAAGACAAAGGCTCGGTTCAAAACTGTTCTACCTGCGGCGGAAGCGGCCAGGTACGGAAAGTAACCAACACCTTCCTGGGGCAGATGCAGACCGTATCCACCTGCCCCGCCTGTAATGGCGAAGGCACAACCATCACCAGCAAATGCACCAGTTGCAAGGGCGAAGGACGTGTGTATGCAGAAGAAACCGTATCCATCGACATACCAGCGGGCGTCCAGGAAGGCATGCAGCTTAGCCTCAGCGGAAAAGGAAATGCAGGTGAACGCGGAGGATCTCCCGGTGATTTGATTGTAGTAATTGAGGAAGAATCACATTCCCAATTACAGCGGGAAGGACTGAATGTGGTGTATGATCTTCATATCTCTTTTCCAGACGCGGTCTTCGGAACCAACCTGGAAGTACCCACCATCGAAGGAAAAGCAAAAATCAAAATCCCCGCAGGAACCCACAGCGGCAAGATATTCCGCCTCAAAGGAAAAGGGTTCCCGGCCATCAACTCGTATGAACGCGGGGACCAACTCATTCACATCAACGTATGGACGCCGCAACACCTTAATGCGGAAGAAAAATCGATGATGGAGAAAATGCAGCATTCTCAGAACTTCCAGCCGAAACCGGAAAAGAATGAGAAAAGCTTTTTCGACAAAGTCCGGGAGATGTTCGGATAATCCTTATTGGTCTGATTTCCTTTTCTTGCGCAGGGGGATGTAAATTTTCTGCGTTTTTACCACCAGGTCATAAAACTCCTGGTGAAGCAAGTCATTGGAATCCATATTTTCCTTTACCATGCCAGGCATCTGTTCCCATTCAACATGCTGAACGTATGGAGATGAACGCAGCAGGGAGCCATACAGTGCAACAGTTGCTGCAAACCGGAGATGTGCCTGGGATTCCCTGAATTCCAGGAAATTATACGGGCAGGAATATGCGTGGAGGCGCTCCTGCTTGCTCCCCGGTAATTTATAGTGGATGCTGATATTTGCCAGTGGTTCAGACATGACCCCGTAACTGGCGGCATCCCTGTTTTTCTGGGTGGGTTCAAGTTCAAAAATGGCAACCATGGAATGCCCCGATCCGAGTTCGCCGCCTTCCAGCAGGTTGTTGGAATCCGCAATCGCAGCGAGCTTGTTGTCAAAGCCGATCAACCGGTAAGCTTCCACCAGGCTTTTATTAAACCAGAGGTTCATGTATACGTCGTCTGCAACGGTATAAAGCGTTTGCGTCAGTTCCCTAACCAGTACCTTTTCCGCTTCCCTTTCGTTATCGAGGTACGCAAAATTTCCGTTCCCCTTTTTGGCCAGCACTTCAATTTTTGAATCCTTGTAATTCCCCATTCCAACCCCGAGGCAAGTGAGGTAAATACCGCTCTGCTTTTGCCTGGTGATCAGCTCCTCCAGTTCTTTCTCCTTATAATTCCCCACATTGAAATCTCCATCCGTTGCCAGGATCACCCGGTTATTCCCCCCTTTTATAAACGTGCTTTGCGCCAGGCGGTATGCCTGCAGGATACCCGCCTCCCCGGGCGTAAACCCGCCGGGCGAAAGTTCTTCAATGGCCTGTAAAATCTTTTTCTTATCGGCACCGCTGGTAGGCTGCAGCATGACGCCCACCACGCTTCCGTAGACAACGATTGACACCGTATCCACCGGCCGCAGGTTCTCCACCAGTTTTCGAAAACCCACTTTCAACAACGGTAGCCGGTTAGGCATATCCATCGATCCTGATACATCGATCAGGAACACTAGGTTGCTGTGGGGTATTTTATCCAGGTTCAGTTTCCGCGAATTGACCTGGACATACATCAGTTGATTTTTGGGGTTCCAGGGACAGGAACTCAGGTTTACTCTACGCGGAAAATACTGTCCTTCGCGGGCTCGGAATAATTGATGCTGAAATAGTTGAGCATTTCTTCGATCCGCACCGCATCCGGAGGCACTTCACTGCCCTGCGAAATGAATCGCCGGATATTGCTGTAAGAAGCCCTGTCCACATTCAGCACCACCCCCGTCTCCGGATTACTGGCGGTATTGATGAATTCATTCTCAACCAGCGTATTATACGTCTCATCGCCCATCACCCGGTTCCGTTCCGGCTTCATGTCCAGGTTCTTGGTGAGGGAAAGCAGGGAATGCTTGTGCATGCTGGCCGTAAACGGCAACATTTTCATGGTCAGGTGAATGTACCGGGATGCATGAACCGGAACAGTCATGCTTTCATACCCGTCCAGGGAGCAGGTCAGGGTATCTTTTTCCATGGAAGAGAGAATGCCGAAGGCGCCGCCGATGCCGCTGGCATAGAGGAGCCCGGTGGAATGAAGCACGATGCGCACATTCTGCAGGGGATTGTTTTTCTCATCCCGGATTTCACCCCTCACATAATACTGGGCCTGCATGTGATGACAGGCAAGCAGTAGAAATAATATGGAAATAACATTTTTCAAAGCACCGGATATTGAACAGGCCCGCCGGCCTCTGTTGGTTGAACTAAAACGGTTTACAGGCCTCTTTATTCCACAAGCTGGTATATCTCCTTCAGGTTTCGGCCAAAACCATCATAATCCAGCCCATACCCCACAACAAACCGGTCCGGGATGGTAAACCCTAGGTAGTCTATCCCGATAGGATACACCGTTGCTTCTTTCTTATGCAGGAGTGCGCAGATCTTCAAGGAACGTGGCTGCTGGTGCATCAACTGCGGAAGGAATTGGCTGAGGGTTTTGCCCGTATCGATGATGTCTTCCAGGATCACTACATCCCTGCCGTAAACATCTGCGTCCAGGCCGATGGAGGTAATCACCTGGCCTGTCGATTTGGTGCCTTTATAGGAAGCAAGTTTGATGAAGCAGATTTCAGCCGGGAAATCGAGGTGCTTAAACAGGTCAGACGCGAACATGAACGAGCCATTGAGTATGGCGATAAACAAGGGCTTTTGTGCAGCAAAATCCGCGGAAAGTTCTTTTGCCAGTCGACTAATTTCCCGGTCGAGTTCAGAAGCAGTTATGTACGGTTCGAATGTCTTGTCATGTACCCGGATCCTGTCCATTGTGATTATTTGAATATCACCAATTCCTGTCCTACCCTCAGATCCGTACTACCCAGCCTGTTCCACTCCCGGATCTGGTCCTGCCCTACTTCATATTTCCGGGCTAAGCTAAATAAAGTTTCTTTTGCCTGCACGACATGCCTGATTTCACGAACCGCCACCACCGGCGTTTCGGGCGATTCCGGGACCGTTTGTACGGGGTTCCCGGGCGCTGTCACAACAGCCAGGGCCGGCCTTTCAGGCGCTTTCCTTTGCAGGTAAAGGGTGGAGCCGATAGCAGGCTGCATGCCGGGCGAAAGGTGATTCATATGCATCAGGCTTTCCAACCGGACTCCCTGCTGCTGGCTGATATCGTACAGATGCTCACCGTCCATTACCTGGTGGAATTCAGGGCGACCGTGTTTTCTTTTCCGTTGGAGGAAAATCAGCTGACCCTCGGATAAAACATCGGTTCCGGAAGGAAGGTCATTGAAGTCAAGGAGCCATTCCAGGCGGATATCTTTATCCATGGCCAGTGCCAGCAGCGACGTACCTGCGCCTGCGTATATCACTTTTGTATCATTGATCCTGAATTCACCGCCCGGGTAGGATTCCTTCGCCCTTGTCAGGCTACCGGCACTGCTATCCGGCATTCCAGGCAAGGCCTGGTACCGGGGACCTGATGTTCCTTCCTGTTCCGGCGATGTCATCGGGCTGCTTGCAGCCATATCATCCAACGGGGGCCTTTTGCCAAGGGCAATTTCCGTATAGTCGTTCAGGTTATAGGTCTCTATGTATTTGATCAATATCTGAGGGTAGCGGGGATTTGTGGCATACCCGGCTTTTTTTAAACCATATGCCCAGGATTTGTAATCCATGGGGTCCAGCGTAAAGAGGGACGCGTACCGTGGCTGTGTCCGCAGGTAATCGGAATGATCCTTCCATGACTCATCCGCCGCTTCATACTTTCGGAAACATTCGCCCCGCGCATCGTCGTCATGGTAAACCCGCTCGCCGGTCCAGCTGCTCTTGCATTTAATACCAAAATGGTTGTTTGACCGGCGGACAAGGTCGCTCCTGCCAGCTTCCGTTTCCAGGATACCCTGGGCGAGCTTGATAGATGCAGGAACGCCAGACCGCTGCATTTCCCGTATGGCCAGTTCCCGGTATGATGAGATATACGCAAGGACGGCGCTATTGACCGTTTCCTGCGCCCGGGTTGCCTGGGGCGAAAATATCAGTAAAAAAAGCCCCCACAGGTAGATTCTTTTGTTCATTCAGTGGTAAGGTTTTTATGAATGATCATGAGGCCGTCTCGCAGGGTCAGGATAACCTGTTCCGTTCGATGATCGTCTCGGACATGTGCATTGAATGCGGCGATCGCCTTGGCATTTTTTCCTTTCACCGGTTCTTCCAGCACTTGTCCATGGAAAAGCACATTGTCCGCCAGGATCCATCCCCCGGGCCTGACCCGGGGAAGTACGGCTTCATAATAACCGATGTAATTTATCTTATCAGCATCGATAAATACGAGATCCCATGTTTCCTTTAACGCTTCCATAACAGTCAGGGCATCGCCCACATGAAGTTGGATCTGGTTTTTCCGGTCACTGCGGTCGAAATAGGCCTGCGCTTTGCGGGCGTCTTCCTCCCGGCATTCAATCGTATGAAGGATACCGTCTTCCTTCAATCCTCGTGCAAGACAAAGTGCACTGTACCCCACGAAGGTGCCGATCTCCAGGATCCGTGAAGGGCAAACCATCCTGCTCAGCTGGCATAGAACCTGACCCTGCAGATGTCCGCTGAGCATTTGCGATTCCGGGTGCGTAGCCATGGTTTCCCTTTCAATCTCCTGCAGCAGGGGATCGTCTTCGGTGGTATACCGCTCTGCATATGCCTGGACCAGCCCGGGAATCAACTCCATAATCGTCCGGCAAAATTACCCGATAAAGCACAAAGCACCGCTAGAAGTTTGGCGCCAGCGGGCGGGTCCGGTAGTATTCAAGCATATGGTGCACTACCTCGTCGGCCGTATCGGCAAACTTGAACAGGTTTAAGTCTTCCTTGCTGATATTGCCTTCTTCCATCATGGATTCCTGCAGCCAGGTCATCAGGCCCTGCCAGTAGGACCTTCCAACCAGCACCATGGGCATCTGTTTGAACTTCTCCGTCTGGATCAGCGTTGCCACTTCAAAAAACTCATCCATGGTACCAAATCCGCCGGGCATCATGATGAACCCCTGGGAATACTTGGTGAACATGACTTTGCGAACAAAGAAATAATCGAAGTTGAGGAGCTTATCGTTGTCAATAAACTCATTGGGCCTTTGTTCAAAAGGAAGGTCGATGTTCAAACCCACACTCTTGCCGCCTGCCAGCGTGGCGCCTTTATTGGCCGCTTCCATAATACCAGGCCCGCCGCCGGTAATAATTCCGAAACCCTCCCCGGCCAGTTTCTGTGCCACTTCCACGGTCAGTTCATAGTAGCGGGTACCGGGTTGGGTACGGGCGGAGCCGAAAATGGAGATACAGGGACCGATCTTCGCAAGGGTGTCAAATCCATCTACAAATTCAGCCATGATCTTAAATATCTGCCAGCTGCTGTGCGCCATGCTTTCCTTCCAATGGCGCTCTTTCAAAACATGGATCGTATCATTCATATGCTTGCTGTTTCAAGGCCTTTAAAAGGGCCAGATAAGACGATAAAGCCACTGCCTTTGCAGTGGCCCGTTAATTGAATAACGCCGGAGGGCGTTTTTTAGTTTGTGGCTGGTGACGCCTTTTCCGAAAGCAGCCATAGACCCGAAAACGTGATTAACCCGTTGATCAGCAATAGTTCTATACCAACCTGGTATCCCCCGAACCATCCGGCGGCATTACGGCTCAGGATATAACAGATCACCGGTGCAACCAGGCAAACCACCGTCACGGAAAGGCCATCCCGCAGCTTTCGCCGGGTAAGGATGCCGAAGGCGAACAAACCCAGTAAAGGTCCATAGGTATACCCGGCCAGGTCCAGGATAATATTGATGATGGATTTGTTATCGATCCATTTGAACACCATGATACAGACCATGAAGATGGCCGTAAAACCCAGGTGAACGGCCATCCTTGTTCGCTTTCGCTGTGATTCCGAAAGCGAGGCATTTCGCTTCAGGCCCAACATGTCTATGCAAAAAGACGACGTGAGGGCCGTAAGGGCGCCGTCCGCACTGGGGAAAAGCGCTGAAATCAGGCCGATGATGAATATAATGCCCACCGCCTGCGGCAGGAAGTTCATGGCCACGGAGGGAAATAGATCGTCCCCGATGATGTTTTTGCCATTCAGGATGAACTGCTTCCCGTCATATACCGCCCCTTGATCAAGCATGTACAGGTAAAGCAGTCCTCCCAGGAACAGGAAGAGAAAATTCACCAGCATCAGTACGGCGGTGAAACTGAGAATATTCTTCTGGGAATCCTTCACGGTGCGCACACTGATATTTTTCTGCATCATTTCCTGGTCGAGACCGGTCATGGCAATGGCGATGAAAGCACCCCCTATAATATTCTTGATGAAAAAAGATCGGCTCTTGGGATCCGTATCAAACAGGCGGGTATACCCTTTGTCAGACAGTGCCTCCATGGCGGCACCGGGGGAAAAGCTCATCTGGCTCAGGATATATATGATGCAAACAACCAGTCCCAGCAACATGAACGTTGTCTGCAGGGTATCCGTATATACGATCGTCTTCACGCCGCCCTCGAAAGTGTACAGCAGGATCATCAGCAGGATAATAAACGCGGTCAGCAGGAAGGGAACCCCCATGGCGTCCAGGATGAAGATCTGCAGGACATTAATGACGAGGTATAACCGGGCGGTGGCCCCCACCGTCCTGGAAATGATAAAAAAAAGCGCCCCGGTCTTGTAGGAAAAGCGGCCAAAGCGTTGTTC
>JALOMP010000010.1 GCA_025455365.1 Chitinophagaceae bacterium
CAATGCGCCGCAGCTCAGTTCGATAAGGCCGTCCATATTGGCAGCGAGACGATGGATGGCTCCGATAAAAGCGTCTTTACCGCCGCCGACCATGCCCATCCGTAATTTTCTGTTCATGGATTGTGTTTTGAAACGTTGGGAAACTAAATCGATTTAAAAGTATTGAATTTTGGATTTTAGGATTATTTTAGGGTCGGTCACCTTTTGCTAAATATACGTGATTGCACCAAACCGTATCGCCAACCACGGTACGCCTTATTTATTTCAACCATCAAATCAACGGCTATGTCATCTGTTTCCATCAACCGCAATCAATTATTTTGGGCGAGCTGTCTTGCATTGCTCGTGACTTCACTTTCCTTCGGCATCCGGGCAGGTATCCTGAACCGACTGGGCGTGGAGTTCCAGCTCAATGCCACGCAACTTGGCACCATAGCCGCAACGGCCTTCTGGGGTTTCCCCCTGGCGGTAATCCTGGGCGGGATGGTGGTGGATACCATCGGCATGAAAAAACTGCTGGTGCTGGCCTTCCTTTTTCACCTCGCCGGAATCCTGATGACGGTTTTTGCCGGCGGGTTCTGGAGCCTTTTCCTGTCCACCCTGCTCATCGGCATCGCCAATGGAACGGTGGAAGCTGCCTGCAATCCATTGGTAGCCGCTTTGTTCCCGGATAACAAGACCACAAAATTGAACCATTTCCATCTCTGGTTTCCAGGGGGCATCGTGATCGGTACACTGCTCGTGTATTTCCTGGACAAAGCCGGCATTGGCTGGCAGGTACAGGTGGGGTTGATGCTCATACCGACGTTATTGTACGGGTACTTCTTTTCCAAACTGCAATTTCCCGTTACGGAAAGGGTGGCTGCGGGTGTTACCACGGCAGAAATGTACAAGAGCCTGCTCAACCCCCTGTTCCTATTCATGATCGTCTGCATGTTCGGCACTGCCATCACGGAACTGTTTACCGGTCAGTGGATCGATGTGCTGTTGCGTAACGTCACTGATAATGCCCTGCTGATCCTGACGGTTACCACGGGTGTGATGGTGATCGGCCGCGGACTGGCTGAGCCAGTGGTGCATAAGCTCTCTCCGCAGGGCGTGCTGTTGATTTCCGCCATCCTTTCTGCGATAGGCCTGTATATCCTTGGACATTCCAGCGGGAATATGGTGTTCCTGGGAGCCCTGGTCTTTGGCATGGGTGTGTGCTACTTCTGGCCCACGATGATTGGCTTTGTGGCGGAAAACCTCCCCAAGACGGGCGCCGTTGGGCTTAACCTGATGGGCGGGGCAGGCATGTTTGCCGTGTCCGTCTACATGATGTTTATGGGCGGCTTTTACGATCGGAAGCTGATCAGCAAGTTGCCGGAGGGGGCTGACCTGAAAACATATTCCGAGGCCGCGCCTGGAACGGAAATGGCAAACGCCTTAACGGCAGCCAAAACTGCCGCGGGGCCGGAAATCATCAATGCCACCCTCACGATACCCATCGTCCTGACCGTCGCTTTTGCAGGCCTGTACGTCTACATGCGAAACAGGCAAAAGCCAACCCTGTTAAAAGCGTAAGCCTGCGTTTGGGATACCACGGGTACCACCCATGGATGTATCCCGGCCTGGATCAGATTTTCAGGGTGAGAAATCACAGGATTGCTTAATTTACAGATCGACCATTACGTATGCCCAACAACGATTCCCGCCGGAAAGCCCTCAAAAGCATGTTCTTCGGGTCGCTCGCCCTTGGCGGTGCCGGCCTGGCCAAGCCCTCCCTGGCAAATGCATTCAACCCACCTCAAATGCTGAAAGGAAATATCAACCATGCGGTCTGCCGCTGGTGTTATGATTCAATTCCGCTGGAAGAATTCTGCGCGGCCGCCAAAGAAATGGGCATCAAAGCCATCGACCTGGTAGGACCGAAAGACTGGCCGATGCTTAAGAAATACGGGCTCCACTCTTCCATGTGCAACGGCGCCGAAATCAACCTCGTGGACGGGTGGAATGACAAGAACTTCCACGCGACGCTGATCCGGAACTATTCGGAGATGATTCCCCTGGTGGCCAAAAACGGCTACACCAACCTGATTTGTTTTTCGGGTAACCGTAGGGGTAAGGATGATGAAACCGGGCTGCAAAACAGTGCCGAAGGCCTCAAGAAAATCATGTCCCTGGCCGAACAGCACAAGGTAATGATCGTGATGGAGCTGCTCAACAGCCGCGTGGACCATAAGGATTACCAGTGCGACAAAACGGCCTGGGGGGTGGAGCTTGTCAAACGTGTGGGTTCCCCCAATTTCAAACTGCTCTACGACATTTACCATATGCAGATCGATGAGGGCGATGTGATCCGTACCATCCGGAACAATCACCAACATTTCGCCCATTATCATACCGGTGGCGTGCCCGGCAGGCGTGAAATAGACCAGACGCAGGAACTCTATTATCCTGCCATCATGGAAGCGATCGTGAAAACGGGGTTCAAGGGATACGTGGCCCAGGAATTTATCCCTTCCTGGAATGATAAACTGGCCGCCCTGCGCAAGGGGGTGGAGATTTGTGACGTCTAAGCCTTCGCGAAAGGCCTTTCGGCATATTCGCGGATGAACGTACTGTATTGAATGATGTTTGAAAAACCCAAAGACTCAGGTATAATTAAGGCGTATTAAACCGCTAATTCGTAAATCCGTTAATTCATAAACATGCCAGAAACGAATGTCTTTGATGCGATCGTGGTAGGATCGGGCATCAGCGGCGGCTGGGCCGCCAAGGAACTCACCGAGAAAGGGCTGAAAGTAATCATGCTGGAAAGGGGACGGGATATACCCCACGGTACTGGCTACACGAATGCCAACAAGGACCCCTGGGAGTTCCCCCACCGCGGTGGCAGGACCCAGCAGATGATCAATGATTACCCCGTGCTCAAGCGGGATTACCCGCTCAATGAAACCAACCTGGACTACTGGGTAAAGGACAGTGAATCCCCGTATACGGAAATCAAGCGGTTCGACTGGTTCCGTGGATACCATGTAGGCGGCCGCTCCCTCATGTGGGGCCGGCAGAGCTACCGCTGGGCAGAGGAGGATTTCGAAGCCAACGCGAAGGATGGTTTCGGCGTGGACTGGCCCATACGCTACAGGGACCTGGCTCCCTGGTACGATTACGTGGAAAAATTCGCGGGCATCAGCGGATCCAAGGAAGGCCTTAAAATCCTTCCGGACGGGCAGTTCATGCCGGCCATGGAAATGAACTGCGTGGAAAAAGATGTGGCGGCAAGACTCAAGGCCCATTACAAAGGTGAACGGACCATGATCATCGGCCGGGTGGCTAATATTACGCAGCCTCTCCCCGGGCGGACCAATTGCCAGTACCGCAATAAATGCTGGCTGGGCTGCCCCTTCGGCGCCTACTTCAGTACGCAGTCGTCTACCCTGCCGGCTGCCACCAAAACCGGCAACCTTACCCTTCGCCCCTTTTCCATCGTCACCAAAGTCCTGTACGACAAGGATACCAAAAAAGCGACCGGCGTGGAGGTATTGGATGCGGAAACCAACAAGACCGTGGAATACAGGGCCAAGATCGTTTTCCTGAATGCTTCCACCCTCAATTCCACCTGGATCCTGATGAATTCAGCCACGGATATATGGCCTGAAGGGCTGGGCAGCAGCAGCAATGCGCTCGGACGTTTCCTGATGGACCATCACCTGGGCGTAGGGGCCGGCGGTACCGTGGAAGGGTATGAAGACAAATACTATTTCGGGCGTCGCGCCAATGGCATCTATATCCCCCGATTCCGGAACATCAATGGCGAGAAGCGTGACTATGTCCGCGGATTCGGGTACCAGGGTGCCGGCAGCCGCCAGGGATGGAGCCGCAACGTAGCCGAGTTGTCCATCGGCGCGGAACTCAAGGATGCCCTGACTGAACCCGGCCAATGGAGCATGGGCATGGGTGGCTTCGGCGAGATCCTGCCCTACGCGGAAAACAGGGTGACCCTCGATAAAACGAAAAAAGATAAATGGGGACTGAATGTCCTGGCCATCGACTGTGAGTTGAAAGACAATGAAAAGAAGATGCGCAAGGATATGGTTGCCGATGCGATTGAAATGCTCGAAGCCGCCGGCGTGAAAAACGTCAGGGCACGGGAGGGCGACGGAACGCCCGGTCGTGGTATCCATGAAATGGGCACTGCCCGCATGGGTCTCGACCCCAAGACATCGGTGCTGAACAAATGGAACCAGGTCTGGGACGCCAAGAATGTTTTCGTTACGGATGGCGCGGCTATGACCTCCGCTTCCTGCGTAAACCCTTCGCTCACGTACATGGCCCTCACCGCCCGTGCGGTTGACTACGCGGTCAGCGAACTGAAAAAAGGCAACTTATAGTATTAGCGCAATGGCGGATTAGCGGATGAACGCATTGAATATTTTTCAATGGCTGTTTAATCCGCTAATCCGTACATGGGCTAACCCGTTAACCGAAACGATGCCTGAAAATTCTTCCTTCGACGCCATTGTGATCGGCTCCGGCATTTCCGGCGGCTGGGCGGCAAAGGAGTTATGCGAAAAAGGACTTAAAACACTGCTGCTGGAAAGGGGGAGGCCCCTGCAACACGTGCAGGATTATACAACCGCCCCCCTGGATCCCTGGCAGTTCCCCCATGGCGGGAACCTCACCCCGGAAGAAAAAAAGAAACACCATGTCCAGGTCCGGCACTACTCCATCCGGGAAGACAACAAACAGTTTTACATTAACGATCTTGAAAACCCGTACGTAGAAACCAGCCGGTACGACTGGGTGCGGGCGGATGTGCTGGGCGGACGTTCCCTGCTCTGGGCAAGAATGACATTCCGCTGGAGTGATCTTGATTTCGAAGCAAATGCCCGGGACGGGGTCGGGATCGACTGGCCCATACGGTATAAGGAAATCGCACCCTGGTACGACTACGTGGAAAAATTTACGGGCATCAGCGGCAGCCGTGAAAATATCCGCCAGCTACCGGACGGGATCTTCCAGGCGCCCATGGAATTGAACTGTGTGGAAAAAGACCTCAAGCAAAAAATGGAAGCCCGGTACCCCGAAAGGAAACTGATCATCGGGAGGGTTGCCAACCTGACGGCAGGGCTACCGGGAAGGGGTACCTGCCAGTACCGAAACCTCTGCCACCGGGGATGTCCTTACGGTGCTTACTTCAGTACCCTCTCCGCCACCCTGCCCGCCGCGCGTAAAACCGGCAAACTTACCGTCCGTACCGATGCGATCGCCAATCGCATCCTGGTGGATGATGACACGGGCAGGGCCACCGGGGTGGAAATCATCGACCGCGAAACCCTGAAAACAGAAGTATTCCACGCCCGCATTGTATTCTGCAACGCCTCCACGCTGGGCACCACCTTCCTTCTCCTAAATTCCGACAGCAAACGCTTCCCCCAGGGAATCGGCAATGACCATGACCTGGTTGGCCGTTTCCTGATGGACCACCATAAAACCGGGATGTCCGCCGATATCGAAGGATTTGAAGACACCTATTATTTCGGCAGAAGGCCCACCGGCGTTTATATCCCGCGATTTAAGAATATGGGCGATGAGAAACTAGATTTTCTCCGAGCCTACAATTACCAGGGCGGCGCGTACAGGACCAGGGGCGCTGGTGCTTCCGGTGTAGGTGCTGAATTTAAGGAAGCGCTGACGGAAGCTGGTCCATGGAGAGTTGGTTTCACGGCTTTTGGCGAATGCCTGCCCTATGCGGAAAACCGGGTAACCCTGAGCCGGGAGAAGCAGGATATCTATGGGCGGCCGGTCCTGGCCATCAACGCATCGTTCCGTGAAAATGAAATACGCATGCAGCAGGATGAAATACGCACGATGGAGGAAATGATGCAAAGCCTCGGCGCGAAGAATTTTCAAAGCGCCAATAACATGTCCTTTCCCGGAAACGCCAACCATGAAATGGGTACGGCCCGTATGGGGCGAGACCCGAAGACTTCAGTCCTGAATAAATGGAACCAGGTGCATACGGTAAAAAACCTGTTTATCACGGATGGTTCCTGCATGGCTTCCTGTTCCAGCGTAAACCCCTCGCTCACCTACATGGCCCTTACCGCCCGGGCCGTGGACCATGCCGTCAGCGAACTTAAGAAGCGCAACATTTGAATGCGCCAATGATGCTTACCTTCGCCGCATGCTTAAAAATACACTGATGACCGCGGCAACCGCTGCCGGCAGGCTTGTACAATCCCGCATGAATTCTTCTTACCGGGTAGACAATAAGGAAGGCGTGAACAACCTGGTGACCGAAGTGGACCATGCTTCCGAAAAACTGATCATGGACATCATCCGTAAGGATTTCCCCGACCATTTCATCCTGAGTGAGGAAGTGGGCGAAATCCGGATGGATTCCGACTATAAATGGATCATCGACCCCATCGATGGCACCGTTAACTTCGCCCATGGCATTCCGATCTGTTGTGTGAGCATCGGCCTTGAACACCAGGGAAAAATGGTGATGGGCGCCGTATACAACCCTTTCATGGACGAATTCTTCTTCGCTGAAAAAGGAAAAGGTTCAAGCCTCAACGACAAACCCATACAGGTAAGTGGTAAATCTGCGGTGATGGAATCCTGCTTTGTGACCGGCTTCCCATACACCTACCTGGACATGCCCAATGGTCCCCTGGATGTTTTCGGTCGGTTTATCAGAAAGGGTATTCCCGTTCGCAGGCTGGGATCCGCCGCCATTGACTTATGCTGGGTGGCCGCCGGTCGATTCGACGGCTTCTTTGAACATAAACTCAGTGCGTGGGACAGTGCAGCGGGTTTCCTGATCGTGGAAGAAGCGGGCGGCAGGGTGACGGATTTCGAGGGCAATCCATATTCGCCGTACCAGCCGCAGATCGTGGCCAGCAACGG
This sequence comes from Chitinophagaceae bacterium, assembly GCA_025455365.1. Classification (GTDB taxonomy): domain Bacteria; phylum Bacteroidota; class Bacteroidia; order Chitinophagales; family Chitinophagaceae; genus Pollutibacter. The sequence goes on from JALOMP010000010.1 coordinate 6,898, forward strand.
ACAGGTTCATGATGAACTGCTCCGCTGGATTCGGGACGAAGTCTAAATGAACTCCGCGCCCATGGCTGAATTCCGCACCAGGTATTTGGATAGTCATGAACGGCTTTCCCTTTCAGACAATGCATTCAATGCCTCCTGCACGCTGCCTTTTTCGATGAGCATCGATTTCGCGGCTTCATAATCATGCAAGTCCCCCATTTCCATCAGCATCCGTACCGCACGGTCGGTTATTTTGTCGTTGATCAGCATGACGTGTACCATCTTGTTGTCACGCACCCGCCCCAACATGACCATGGTGGTGGTGCTGATGATATCAAAGATCATTTTCTGGGCGGTCCCGCATTTCATACGGGTGCTCCCCGTGATGAATTCGGGTCCGGTAATCACTTCCACGGGATAATCCGCAACGGCAGCAATCGGGGACCCCGGATTGCTCACGATACAACCGGTACGGATCTCCTGCTCCCGGCACCATCGCAAGGCACCCAGTACAAAGGGGGTTGTGCCGCTGGCCGAAATGCCCACCACAATGTCCTTTTGCGAAACATGACGCGCTTTCAGTTCAATCCATCCTGTGTCCGGCTCATCTTCCAATTCCTCCGGCGCCTCATGCAGGCGTTCCAGGCCGCCGGACAATACAATATCAATCAGTCCTTTGGGTAATCCATACGTGGTGGGTAATTCAACAACATCCAGGACGGCAAGCCTGCCCCCGGCGCCGGCGCCCAGGTAAAACATCCTGCCACCCGCTTTCAGGTTTTCAACAATCTGCGCGATAAGCCGGTTCAATTGTGGCAATGCCCGTTCCACCGCCAGCGCAACGGTTTTATCCTCCCCGTTTATCAGGGCTGTGATTTCTTCAATGCTTTTTTTCTCCAGGTCTCGGTGTTGGGACGGTTGTTCTGTGGGTCTCATCGTGAATTTTCTGTGTTTGATGGATAATTATCGTTCAGGCATGTTCCAACCCCGCTAGCAGACCAGTGTACAGGTACATGCATGCCAATCCAATATAGACATCTTTCACTTCCCCGGATCGCGTGGTTCGGCTAAACAAATTGTAATTTCGTCCCATGGAACGGACGGAAATTTCTACTTACGGCGAATTCGGGCTTATCCACCACCTGACCAGGAATATAGAACTGCATAATGCCTCTTCCATCCTCGGTGTGGGCGATGATGCGGCGGTGATTGACCATTTCGGAAAGCAGACGGTGGTTACCACAGACCTGCTGATTGAAGGTATCCATTTCGACCTCTCTTATACACCCCTCAAACACCTTGGTTACAAAAGCATTATTGCCAATCTCAGCGATGTTTGCGCCATGAACGCCAATCCCACGCAGGTAACGATGAGCATTGGTGTCAGCAACCGGCTGAGCGTGGAAGCGCTGGAGGAATTTTATGAAGGGGTATATGCCGCCTGCAATAAATACCAGGTGGACCTGGTAGGCGGGGACACGGCTTCCTCACAAAAAGGCTTCATCATTTCCGTTACCGCCCTCGGCGAAGTGGACGCGGATAAAGTTGTGCTCCGCAGTACGGCTAAAAAGGGAGACCTCCTTTGCTGTTCCGGAAACCTCGGCGGTGCATATATCGGCCTGCTCTTCCTGGAAAGGGAAAAAAGGATCTACCTGGAAAATCCATCCATACAGCCCGACCTGGAAGGAGAATCCCACGTGATCGGCAGGCTCTTGAAGCCGGAAGCACGGAAGGATATTATTGATTTCTTTGAACAGGCGCAGATACTGCCCACCTCCATGATGGATATCAGCGATGGCCTGAGTTCGGAAATCCTGCACATATGCGAAAAGAGTGGCGTGGGTTGCGTGCTGTATGAAGACAAAATACCCATCAGTGAAGAAAGCCGCAATGCCGCGTTCAAATTCCAGATCGACCCCACCGCCTGCGCACTCAGCGGCGGGGAAGACTATGAACTCCTGTTCACGATCCGCCAGGAAGATTTTGATAAAATCAAAACCCATGAACATATCAGTGTAATCGGCTATATGACGGAAGCCGACAAAGGGGCTCATATCATAACCAAAGGGGGAAATACCTACCCCATTTCAGCCCAGGGCTGGAATGCTTTCAAAAAATAATAGGTCGGCACAGCCGTTATGTGATATCAGTAGTGCAGGAACATGAAGCGCCCAAACACCATTCTTTACATTTTACCCTTGCTGGCCCTACTCCAATGGATGATCATTGGCTGTTCCGCCAGCAGCCATTCGACCCGTCCTACCAGGAAATATGCGCCGGAAGAATTGCGCAGGGATTATGACCTGCTGGAGGATATCCTGGAGAAATTCCATCCTTCCCTCTACTGGTATACCCCGAAAGACCAGATGGACAGCATTTTCCGGCACTACCGCTCCGGTATCCGGGATTCCATGACGCAACAGCAATTCGCGTTCAGCATCCTCGCCCCGGTTACAACCAGTATCCGTTGCGGGCATACCTCCTTTTCCTTTTCAAAAGACTTTACCCGGTATTTTCGTGGTGTACCGCTACCCTCTTTCCCCCTCTATATGAAAATCTGGGGCGATACGATGGTTGTTGTGGAGAACCGAAACCGGAGGGATTCGGTGTTCAGGAGGGGAACCAGGATCACGTCCGTCAACGGCTTGAATGCCAGTCAGCTGGCATCCACCATGTTCCGGTATATGCCTACGGATGGCTATGCGGAAAACATCAATTATATCCGGCTCAGCGGGGCCTTCCCCTATTACCACCGCAATATTTTCGGTCTAAGTCGCCTGTATGCCGTTGGCTATGTGGACAGCACAGGGCGAGAGCGGGTCAGGGCCGTTCCACTATACCATCCTTTGGCGGATTCTGGTCAGGAGCGGAAACGTTCGATGACGGAAGGAAAGCCTCGCCAAAAACGAAGCAGGGCGGAACGCCTTGAAGAAGGCCGCTCGCTGCAGATTGACACGGGTACCCGAACCGCCATCATGAATATTGAGTCCTTTGACAATGGCTATTGGCTCAAGAAATTCTACCGGCAGTCTTTTCGCCGGATACGCAAAGACGGTATCGACAACCTGGTCATCGACATCCGAAACAATGGTGGCGGTAAAGTGGATAACTACACCTCCCTTGCGCGGTACCTGAAGGACCAGCCCTTCCGGGTAGCGGACAGTGCCTTTTCGATGCGACGGAACTTTAATGGGTACGGCCGATACTTCCAGTCCAATGAGATCAACTGGCTGGCGATGAAGCTCTTCGTCACGGGTAAGAAGGAAGGCGTGCACCACTTCCGATACTGGGAAAACCACGTCTTTCATCCCCGAAAAAAGAATCATTACAATGGCCAGGTATATATGATTATCAGCGGCCCAACCTTTTCGGCCTCCACCCTTTTCTGCAACACCCTGAAGGGGCAACGGAACGTGACCCTCGTAGGCGAGGAAACCGGCGGTGGTGCATATGGAAACAGTGGCCTTATGATACCGCATGTGACCCTGCCCGGCACGGGCATCCGGGTACGCGTGCCCCTGTTCAGGGTGGTTCAATACCAACACCCCCCCAAGACGGGGCAGGGCGTCCAGCCGGATATCCATGTACCGCCTACCGTAGAGGCCGTAACCCGTGGAAGGGATTTGAAAATGGAAAAAGTCAGGTCTCTGATCCAGGAATCCCGAAGCGTTGCGCATCAATAACCGTCATTCTCATGCAGCGAACACAACACTGTCCATACCAATTCCGCTGGACTTGGGAAGTGCATGGCTGCGTCGATTTCACTACATCAGCGGATCAGGAAACTGTCTGCGTCTTTCCAGAACGGAAGCTTCGCCCGGGTATCCAGCAACAATGATTTCTTCAGTGTGCAGGTAAGGATGGTTTCCTGGTCATGGGCCGTGTCCAGTATATCGCCCATCGGATCGATGACCATGCTGTGCCCGCTGTGTGCAATGCCGTGACCATCGTCCCCGATGCGGTTAACGGCCGCCACATAACACTGGTTCTCGATCGCCCTGGCAGGCAACAGGGTTTTCCATGCATGAATCCGCCGGTCCGGCCAGTTGGCCACGTATACCAGGAGATCGTATTCCGGTTCCAGAGGCGCTTCCGTGCCAACCTTTTGCTGGCGAGACCAGACCGGGAATCGCAGGTCGTAACAGATACAGAGATTGATCCGCCATCCTTTTACAGAGGCAATCAATCGCTTGTTCCCCGGAGTGAAATGCTTGTCTTCCCCGGCCAGTCCGAAGCAGTGCCTTTTATCATAATGGCCAAACTGCCCGTTGGGAAGCATCCATACCAGGCGGTTGAAATAATCCTCGCCCTCGCGGATGATCAGGCTTCCCGCAATGACTTTCCGGTGGGTGGCGGCCATATCCCGCATCCAGCTGACCGTGGGGCCATCCATCGTTTCCGCCAGCGACGAAGCGTCCATGCTGAATCCGGTGGAGAACATTTCTGGCAGCAGTACCAGTTCCGTACGCTGGTCCATGCGCTGGAAGCTGGATGCAAACATCTGGCGGTTGGCTTCCGGGTTTTCCCAGTGTAAGGATGCCTGTATCAGGCTGATGGTCAGGTCAGACATGGGATAAAATTAAATCAAAGCAGCGGCCGGTACATCGAATTATTTTCAGCGGATAGGAATTCCACAGGGATACATGGCTTAATTTAACGGGAAATACCTTCACATGGAGCAAGATTCAATTTCCCGGTCCGGTTTCCTGCGCCGCATGGGCGTGCTGAGTGCCGGCGCCCTGGTATCCCCCTCCCTGGACGGCGCTGCCATCACGGGAACTGAAAAGCGAATACGCGTTGCCGTTATAGGTTGCGGCAGTGTGTCAAACATGTACCTGCCGCACTTGTCCAAATCGCCATTTGTGGAACTGGTCAGCGCCTGTGATATCAAACCGGAGCGCGCCAGGGCACAGGCGGAAAAGTACAGGATACCCAACCAATACCCGCATATTGATCAGATGTTGGCCGGTGCACCGTTCGACCTGATGGTGAACCTCACCAATATGCAGGAGCACGGCCGGCTGAACCGCCAGGCATTGATGGCCGGAAAACATGTATGGAGCGAGAAGCCGATGGCCAATACCTATGCGGAAGGCAAAGACCTGCTGGACCTCGCGGAAAAAAAGGGCCTCCGGATCTGGGGCGCCCCTGCGGTGGTCAACAGTCCGCAGTTTGCATTTATGGCAAATGCCATTGTACAGGGTAAGCTGGGCAGGGTGTCCGCGGCCCATGCGCATTACGGTCATACCGGTCCGGGTTGGTCGGCATTCTTCTATGAAAAAGGCGGTGGCAGCCTCCCCGACCTGGGTGTGTACAACCTTGCCACGCTTTCCGGCTTATTGGGACCCGTGAAATCCGTTGTTGCCATGACCAGCATCCTTACGAAAGAACGGAAAGTGGATGACAAAGGGCTCATAAAAGTGGAGGCCGAAGACAATGCCATGGTGTTGATGGACCACGGAAACGGGGTGCTATCCCATGTACAATGTGGTTTCAATTATTTTGATCCGTACGGCCACGAAGGGAAAGGGCAGGACCGGCCCACCATTTCGCTCTGGGGAACGGAAGGCAATATGGCATTGATTGGTTACGACTGGGCACCCCTGTCCGTTGAACTTGCCACTTCATGGACCGAGCCGCCCCAGCGGCATGCTACCGATGCCCAGGGCTATGCCTGGGAACAAGGCGCAAGTGTAGTGGCGGAATGCCTGGCAACCGGCAAGGAGCCCCTGATTACCGCGCGCCATGCCCTGCATGTGCTTGAAATCATTGAAGCGGCGCGGGCATCCCAGGAGACAGGGAAGAGAATTGCCCTGAAGTCTACCTTTAACTGGCCCCTTTTCAAGGGTTGAAAAGGCAAACGGATTACCTGCCGCCGCTTTTCATGGTTTCTCTTCGCCCAATTTTGCCAGGACGGCGCTGATGCGGGGAGACTCGTACCCTTTTTGGAGGAGGTAGGCGCGGGTTTTTGCCTTCCGGGTGAGGCTGGTAATTCCTGCGCCGCGGACCGAACCCCATTTTTTACCTGCCAGCCGATCCAGTGTGCGCTGGTAATCCGCTTCGTCTATACATTCCAACGCCTTGCGGATATTATACGATCCCACCTGCTGGCGTTCAAGCTCATGCCTGATTTTTACGCGTCCCCATTGCTTCATGCGGAATTTACCCCCGGCGAATGCCACGGCAAAGCGCTCTTCATTCAGGTACTGGTCCTCGATCAGGCTCGAAAGGGCTTCGTCCACCTCGTTCTTTCTCAATCCCCAGGCATACAGTTTCTCCTTCACCTGCGCATGTGATCTTTCCTGGTAGGCGCAAAAATGGCGGGCTTTCTGCAGCGCCTGGGCCGGTGTGTATGTTTTTCGATATGCCATGGACGGTCCGAAATTAGGCCAAATTCAGGGCAGGCGGAAGCAGAAATTCCCCGGCTCCGCAGCGTTAAAATGGTGAAAAAAAAGGGGGGGCGTTGGCTGCCATCCACCTATATTTGCTGAAACCCAAATCAGAAGGATCATTATGAAGTTTATCGTTTCCTCTTCGGCCTTATTGAAGCAACTGCAGCAGATCAACGGGGTGATCAATACCAATACAGTACTGCCCATTCTCGAAGATTTCCTCTTCGATATCGAAAAAAACAAACTCACGGTTGTAGCGACCGACCTGGAAACGGTGATGAAAATACATATGGATATCGAAGCGAAGGACAGCGGAAAAGTCTGCATCCCCGCCAAAATCCTGATGGACTCCCTGAAGAACCTGCCGGACCAGCCGCTTACGTTCAATATCGACAAGAACTACGGTGTTGAAATCACCAGCGATAACGGCAAGTACAAAGTCATGGGCGAAAACCCGGATAATTTCCCGAAGGAGCCGGTAGCCGACGACACCAATAGTTTCTCGATGACTTCCTCGGCCTTGCTCACCGCCATTAATAAAACCCTTTTCGCGGTAAGTTCGGACGATCTGCGACCGGCGATGACCGGCGTATTTTTCGAGCTCGACAAAAAAGGTCTTACGACGGTGGCCACGGATGCGCACCGCCTCGTCAAATACAAACGCAAAGACGTGAGCTGTCCCAAAGCAGACACGTTCATCGTCCCCAAAAAACCGCTGAACCTGCTCAGGAATGCCTTGCCGGACAATGAAGATGCCCTGCAGGTATCGTATAACAGCAACCATCTGTTTGTATCGCACGGTACCACGCAAATGGTCTGCCGACTGATCGACGCCCGGTTCCCGGATTACAAGGTGGTGATCCCGGTGGACAACCCCTATAAAATGACTGTCAGCCGGTCCGATTTCCAGGGCGCCCTTCGACGCGTGAGTATCTTCAGCAATAAAAGCACAAACCAGGTGGCCCTGCATATCAACGGAAGCGAGCTCCAGCTGACCGCACAGGATATCGATTTCAGCTTTGAGGGAAATGAACGCATGAAATGCCGTTATGATGGCGAGGAAATGCAGATCGCCTTTAACGCGAAGTTCCTGGTGGAAATGCTGGGCAGCACTTCCAGCGAAGAAGTGAAAGTGGAACTGTCCACCCCCACCAAGGCCGGTATCATCAAACCCATGGAGGAAGATGAAAACGAAGAGCTGCTGATGCTGGTGATGCCGCTGATGCTGAACCAGTAAATACGTGATCATGGAATCACTGCTTCAATATTTCCAGGAACTGGAAAAACACCCCGGCCAGCGACTGCTTTTCTTCGTTGGCTCCCTGATGCTGCTATGGATCCTGGAGAATGCGATTCCACTGGTCCACATGCATTATAAGAAATCAAAGGGGAGACACGCCGCGGTCAACCTGGGTTTCACGCTCATCCATTTCATCGTCCATACCATCCTGGCCATCTTTATTGTGATGATCGCCGACTGGACAAAGGCGCACCAGTTCGGGCTGGTGTACTGGCTGAAAGCCAATGTGCTTTGGACCATCGTCATTTCCGCGCTTACGCTGGACTTCTTCGCAGGCTGGCTCTGCCATATCGTGGAACATAAAGTGCCATTGTTCTGGCGCTTCCACATCATCCACCATGCGGACAACAATGTTGACGTAACCACCGGCCTGCGCCATCACCCGCTGGAAAGCATCTGGCGCGGGTTATTTTTCTTTGCGGGCATCCTGGTATCCGGTTCGCCCATGTACGCCGTGATGATTTTCCAGACCCTGCTGGTGGCTGCCACGGGGTTCACCCATGCGAACATCAGCCTCCCTGCATGGCTCGATAAAGGCCTCAGCTATTTCCTGGTATCGCCCAATATGCACAAGATTCACCACCACTGGAAACAACCGTATACAGACAGCAACTATGGCGCTGTCTTTTCCATCTGGGACCGTCTCCTGGGAACTTTCTCCAGGATGGACCCGGCACAACTCAGATACGGCCTCGATCGCTATTATCCAAATGAAAAGGATGAGGATTTCATCGCCTTGATGAAAAAACCCTTCCAGAAACTAGAAGACTGAGCCGCCCAGTCCCCGGCGGAAAACATCCTGATGCGGACCATTGCCGTTATTCCCGCCCGATATGCCGCCACGCGTTTTCCGGCCAAGCTCATGCAGGTTCTGGGTAACAAAACAGTTATCCGGCATACATACGAGAATGCCGTAGCCACAGGCCTTTTTGACGAGGTGATGGTGGCTACCGACAGCGAACTCATTTTTCATGAAATAGAATCCAATGGCGGCAATGCCAGGATGAGCCTTCGGCCACATGAGAGCGGCAGCGACCGCATCGCGGAAGCGGTGGCAGACCTGGATGTAGACGTCATCGTCAATGTACAGGGCGATGAGCCCTTTATTCAGCACAAACCACTGGCCGACCTGCTTGCCTCTTTCAGGGACCCCGAAACCATGGTGGCTTCCCTGATGCAAAAACTGGAATCCAGGGAAGACATCCACAATCCAAATATCGTGAAGGTTGTTACGGACCTGAAGGGGTTTGCCCTTTATTTCTCACGTGCCGTGATTCCCTATCCGCGCGAGGAAGCATCCGGCCTATCCTATTTCCGTCACATCGGGGTATATGGATTCCGAAAACATGCACTGATGGATTTCACGCGGTGGCCGTCCAGCATGCTGGAGAAAACGGAAAAACTGGAACAGCTCCGCTACCTCGAAAACGGCATTCGAATACGGATGATTGAAACAAATTTTACGGGTATAGGCATTGACACACCGGAAGACCTCGAGCGTGCAAGGAAACTTATTTAACGTTATTATATTTTTTCTCCTGCCTTCCCTGGCGTATATTCAGTAAAGATATCCCGGACACTTCCCGCACACCATCCGGGATACGAATCACCGCCCTTGGATGCAAATCATTCTGTACCCTACGGGATGCAGGCATTCCAAAAACTTCCTGTCTAATGGCTTCTTCAGCCATATTCCTCTTTCCGTAGATCGTGAAAATTTTTCCAGCCCGTGAAATATGGTCTGTTCCTCCCATCCTATTGGTTGTGAATTGCCGGGCATTTGCACCCTTCTCTAAAACGTTTGCCATGAAACACTTAACGGTATTAAGAACGACACTGTTTTCACCTTTCCTGTTTTTGCTGCTGCTATCCCACCCGTCTCAATCCCAAAACTCCCATAGCGTGCACAAGGAGTTTTTCCTGGTTGAATACATCAAGATCAATCCCGGGAAAACCAGCGAATACCTGAAAAACGAAACAACGGTGTGGAAGTCGCTTTACCAGGAGCGGATGAAGCAGGGAAGGATTCTTTCCTGGGCCCTCTACCAGGTGGCGTACCCCTCGGGCAGCCAGGAGCCTTATGATTTTGTAGCTATTCAGACCGTCAAGGACTGGGCCGCGATCGAACATGTGTCGGCGGGGACGGAAGAAATCGCCAAAAAATTATTCAACAAGGATCAGCTGGCCGCATATGAAAAAACAGACCTTATCCGGTCCAGGGTGAAACAGGAAATTTGGTGTCGTGAAGATGCGGTTATAAAAACCAACGCCAAAGTACCCCCCTCCAAATACCAGCTGGCGAATTTCATGCAGGTAGCCAATGGAAAATGGGAGGAATATATGTCGATGGAAAAAACGCTGGTCAAACCCATCCATGAAGAGCATACCAAGATCGGCGGTCGCGCGGGCTGGGCCTTGTTCGTTTTGCACCAGCCTAGCGGGGCCGGAATACCCTACCAGGCCGCTACGATAGACTACTACGATCGGTGGGACCATATGGGCAACCCCGATGAATCCAGTTTTTGGGAACAAATCCACCCGGGAAAAAGCCCGGAATATATCGAACGGCAAATTACCGGCACCCGTGTCCTGCTTCGCCAGGAACTACGGATACTGGTGGATTTCATCCAGTAATCCTGTATTTCTTAGTGAATCCCCAGCTCTTCCTGGATTTTTTCGAGGCTCTTGCCTTTTGTTTCAGGAAGGTATCGCCACACGAAAAACAGGTGCAACACCATCATGAGGGTATAAAAGATAAAAGAGTAGTACCCGCCCAGCGGACTTCCTTCCACGATGACCGGGAAAGTCCAGGAAATGATCGCCGCCATGATCCAGTGCGTAAAACTCCCCAGCGACCCGCCCTGGGAGCGGACGGCATTGGGAAATATTTCCGAAATAAACACCCAGATAACAGCACCCTGGGAAAAAGCAAAAAAGGCGATGAACCCTATCAGGTACCAGATCACATTGGGGTTGGCCACGCCTGGTTCCCTGAAAGCCAGTGCCGTGAGTCCCAAAAACAGGATCATGCCAAAAGAGCCGATGATCAGCAGTCGCTTTCGGCCGAAACGGTCGATCATGGACATCGCCAGCAACGTAAACGCCAGGTTGGCCGCGCCGATATAAATGGGTTGCAGGTAGGCATTCGATTTGTCGAAGCCTGCCATTTCGAAGATCCGGGGGGCATAGTAAATGATCGCGTTGATCCCGGAAAGCTGGTTGAACATGGCCAGCAGGACGGCAAAACCGATTGGCTTGCCGTACCTCGGCTGAAACAGTTTCTCCTTCACGTCCGTGACCGATGCACGGATTTCCTCAATCGCCCTTCCCGTATTTTCTTCCCCGATCCTTTGCATGATGGGAACGGCTTTCTCCGCTTCGTGCATGAGCACCAGCCATCGAGGGCTCTCCGGAATACTGCGCACGAGGATGGCGAAAATGGCAGCCGGCACCACCATGACACCCAACATCCAGCGCCAGGAATCATCCCCTGATCCGGCGAAAAAATAGTTGGTGATATAGGCCACGAAAATCCCCAGTACAATCATCAGTTGAAAGGATCCAGCCAGCCTCCCGCGCAACCTCGCCGGGGAGATCTCGGATATATACATCGGTCCCACAACCGAAGAAGCTCCCACGGCCACACCGCCGATGAAACGGAACGTGACGAAAAGAAACCATCCCTGGGCCATCGCACATCCTATCGCGGACAGCAGGTACATCACGGCGATCGCCATCAGCACTTTCTTGCGTCCGTATCGCTGCGCAGGAATTCCGGCCACCAGGGATCCGATCACCGTGCCAATCAGGCTGGATGCAACCGTAAACCCCTGCCAGAAAGGGGTTAGCGCCCAAAGACCCTGGATGGTTTTTTCCGCCCCCGAAATCACGGCTGTTTCAAAGCCAAATAAAAAGCCCCCCAATGCGGCGATCAGGGCAATGCGGACGGGATAGTTCATGGCAATCGTTTAAGACGTTGAATCGTGACAGAAAGATAGGTAATCTAAAAAAGAATTAGGTAGATTGCTTAAACGATTTAATTCAACGATTATGGGCCATCCGATCTGGGGAATAGACCTCGGTGGGACAAAAATAGAAGGCGTGATCCTGCCTTCGACCCGCGATGCAAATCCCGTCATTCGCCAGCGAATCGACACCGAAGGACAGAAAGGATACGCGCATGTCCTCGGCCAGGTAAAAAAGCTGGTGGACGACATGACAAAAAAAACCGGGCTGCTGCCTTCATCGATTGGCTTTGGCACACCCGGTGTGCTGGATCCTGTTTTGCAGACCATGAAGAACTGCAACAGCACATCCCTTAATGGAAAACCGCTGCATACCGATCTCGAAAAATTATTGGGTATCCCGGTAAAACTCGCCAACGATGCCAACTGTTTTGCCCTCGCCGAAACCCATTGGGGGGCCGGAAAGTTATACCCGGACGCACGCATGGTCTTCGGAATCATCATGGGTACGGGTGTGGGCGGCGGGATCGTCTTCGATGGAAAGATTTGGGCAGGAAAACACGGGATCGGCGGAGAGTGGGGTCACAATTACCTGGACAAGTCCGGTGGCGCCTGCTATTGCGGCAAGACGGGCTGCGTGGAAACCGTATTGTCTGGCCCCGGACTGGAGAAATTCTACCGCGAAATCAGTGGCAAACAAAAGAGCCTCAAAGAAATTGTGGCGCTTGCGGCTGCCGGGCTGGATACCGAAGCCCAAAGGACCATCGTCCGGCTGCACGACTTTTTCGGGCTGGCTGTATCGGTTGTTACCAATATCCTCGACCCAGAACTGATCATCGTTGGCGGCGGGGTGGGCAATATTGAAAGCCTGTACCGGCAGGGGGTCCATTCCCTCTCGCGACAGATCTTCAACAACCGTCTAGATGTCCCGGTTGTGAGGCCACTCCTGGGAGACAGCGCCGGTGTTTTTGGCGCAGCGGCATTGGTGGCTTAATCCGAAAAAGTTATCTTTCTTTCATGAACGGCAAAACCTATCTGAAGCTTCTTGGGCTGGAGCAGCTGTTCGGCACAAAACGCACCAAGGAAATCCTGAGTGTAAACCCCACGGTGATCCCCATTCGTGAGGAAGCCAAAGAGGTAAGGGTATTCGTATATGACTACGATGCGGAAACGGTTTCCGAACAGGAATCCCACAACGTGGAAGACTGCCTTAAATTCCGCGACAGCAACCGCATGAGCTGGATCAATATTGATGGTCTCCGCAAAGCAGACGTGGAGCAGGTCTGCCAGCATTTTCAGATCCACCAGCTGCTGGTGGAAGACATCCTCAGCGTAAACCAGCGTCCGAAGATGGATGAAGTAGAGGGTGTGATGTTCTGCCTGCTGAATATGCTGTATTACAATGATGTCAAGAAAACCGTCGAATCGGAACAGATCAGCATTGTGCTGGGACATAATTTTGTCATCTCCTTCCAGGAAGACGCGAGCAGGGATGTCTTCAACCCGCTTCGCACCAAACTAAAAATGCCTAAAAGCCAGATCCGCTCAAGGTCCGCGGATTACCTGTGTTATTCGATGATTGACCTCATCGTGGACAACTACTTCCTCGTGATGGAAAAACTCGGCGACCAGATTGAGCAACTGGAAGAAGAACTGGTCCGCAGGTCAAACTCCCGGTTGCTTATCCGTATCAACCAGTTGCGAAAGGAACTTATCGTGCTCAAAAGGAATATTGCACCGGTGAGGGACCTGGTGAGTGCCATCATCCGGAGCGAGAGCGAACTGCTGGATGACAATACCACAAAGTATTTCAAGGACGTCTATGACCATATCGTGCAGGCATTTGACCTGAGCGAAAACTACCGCGATGTCATGATGAGCATGCAGGATTTGTACATCAACAACGTCAACCTCAAACTAAACGAGGTGATGAAAGTTATGGCGATCGTTACCTGCCTGCTCGCGCCCGCCACCGTGATTGGCGGGATTTTCGGTATGAATTTCGACATTATTCCCTACGCCCATCACCAGTGGGGGTTCTATTTTGCCGTTGCCGCCATGTTCCTGATTCCCCTCTACATGTTATGGTGGTTCAGAAAAAAAGGATGGTTCTAACCGATTCAAACCAATGCCATGAAACTAATAAATGCACGCATTTCATTCATGCTCATTTCGATCCTTTTGTTTTCGGTCAGCGGAATGGCGCAGGATGATCCGGAAAGCAACCTGAAAAAAATGGGCATCGTTGTCCCGGAGATGACCCGGCCGATTGCGAATTATGTAAAATACGTACGCACGGGAAACCTTGTTTTCCTGTCCGGGCATGGGCCAAGAAACAACAAGGGAGAAGATATTACAGGAAAACTTGGGGCGAATATGACCATCGAGCAGGGCTATGAGGCCGCGAAAGCCTGCGGCATTCAATTGTTGTCCACGCTTAAAGATGCTTGCGGCGGGGACCTGAAGAAAGTGAAAAGGATTGTCAAGGTATTGGGCATGGTGAATTGTACCACCGAATTCACACAGCAACCCAAAGTGATGAATGGTTTCTCAGACCTGATGGTTTCGGTCTTTGGCGAAAAAGGTAAACACGC
>JALOMP010000172.1 GCA_025455365.1 Chitinophagaceae bacterium
GGCCCTGATGGAGAGACAGGGGATACAGCCTCAGACACCGGAACAGAAATTGTAAACCCGTAACTTGTCATTTAAAATAACACAACAATGAAGAAGTCCCTATTGGTGTTTTTTTCGGCCATCCTGGTGCAGGGTATCATTGCCCAGGACATCAAAAAGGTCAAGGATGCCCTGGCGAACAATAAGCTGCCGGAAGCCAAAACCATGATCGACCAGATGCTTGCCAACCCCAAGAACCAGAAAAACGCGGAAGCCTGGTATCTCAAAGGCAAAATATACAGTGCCATTTCAGCCAGCGCTGCGGAACGCGCCGTTACGCCCGACGCACGCATGCAAGGCCTTGAAGCATTCAAGAAATCCCAGGAAATCGACAAGAATTCCGCCACGCTTTACCTGACCGTGGACAATTACCAGCCTGTTTTCAACCTCTATACCAGTGGATTTGAGCAAGGTGCGGGACTGTACAACGAAGAAAAATACCCGGAAGCACTGGGCGTGTTCAAAGAAACCAATACCGTGGGTGATTATATCTTCGGCCAGGGTTGGGGACTCTACAAACTGGACACCACCATTACCTACTACTGCGCGCTCGCAGCCATGAACTCCAAGAACCAACCGGAGGCGCTGAGCTATTTCGCCAAACTGGCTGACGGCAATGTTGGCGGTCCCAACAACCCGGAATACGTTACGCCTTACCGTTACCTCGCCAAGCATTACTACGATAACAAGGACGAGGCGAACATGATGAAGTACATCTCCGCTGGGAAAAAATTGTACCCCAAGGACGATTACCTGCCCCTGCTCGAACTGGACTACGTCCGGGAGAAAGGCGATAAGGCGGCACTATTTGCCAAATACGATGAGATCCTGGCCGCATCGCCCGATAATTTCGACGTGACCATCGATTACGCAACCGAACTTTTCGGCGAAACCCACGTGACCGAAGCCGCCAAGCGCCCGGCCGATTATGACCAGCGTTGCGTCAAGATCGAATCCCTGTACAAAAAAGCGATTGAGCTCAAACCGGATTCCTATGAAGCCAAACTCTCCCTGGGCAAACATTATTATAACATGATGCTGATCAAGGAAGAGGACGCCAAGGCCATCAAAGGCACCAAGCCAGAAGATGTCAAGAAAAAAGCGGATATCAACACCGAAGTCATCGCAGCCGCCGATAAGGCGATTCCTTACCTGGAAGAGGTATTCAAGCATTACGACACCCTGGGCAAGTTGAAAGTGTCCGAGCGTTCTAATTTCAAGTCATCCTGCAGCCTGCTGAGCTATTGCTACGGCAAGAAAAAGGATACGGCCAAAGTCAGTTTCTACGAGAAGAAATACGACGAAGCAGATAAAGCACACCAATAAGGATTTGTTTCCGCTGAAAAAGCCGTTCCGGTCCGGGACGGCTTTTTCTTTTGGTGGAAACGCTGCGGCAGGAATCCCATTCTTGCCTTAACTTGGTACTATGACCTACATGCTGAACCGTAACAATTTTGGAAATCGCGCCAACGCGGGGAATGTGCTTAGTCGGCATGAAGCCGAAGCCCTGCTGAACGACTGGGTAAAAAACGAACGACTCGTCCTGCACATGAAGCAGGTGGGCGCACTCATGCGCGCATGGGCGTTGGAAAAGGAAGGGCTCGATGAAGCAGGCGCCTGGAAATGGGAGATGGCCGGCTTGCTCCACGATGCGGACTGGGACCAGTGGCCGGAACTGCATTGCAGCAAGATCATCGAGGAACTGGAACATCGTGAGATAGACCCGGAAATCATCCGGGCAATCGCCTCTCACGGTCCCGCTCATTTTGGCGTGGAACCGGAAACAAAGATGGATAAGATGCTCTACGCCTTTGATGAACTCAGCGGGCTGGTGCATGCCTATTCGCTGATGCGCCCGGAAGGATATGCAGGTATGGAACTCAAAGGGGTAAAGAAAAGACTGAAGGAAAAAAGCTTCGCGGCCGGCGTCAACCGCGATGACATCGAAGATGCCTGCCGGCGCGTAGGCATTACCGTAGATGAGCTGATCCTGTTCATCATCGCTCACCAGCCAGGCGCATAGGGGACACGATGAAAAAGCCGTTCAACAACCCATACCTGTTCATGCTGCAAACGGCCTGGCACTATGCCCTGGGCGAACGGGTTACTTTCCTGCTGATCTATTTCTTTTTCATGTTGAGCAACCTGGCACAGGCCTTCATTCCTGTGCTCTGGGGCATCTTCGTCAACGACCTGCAGCAACATGGCGCCGATGCGCTCAAACATGCATGGATTTATGGCGGTAGCTACCTGGGCATAAGGCTGCTCGACTGGGCCTTTCACGGCCCATCCCGGATCGTGGAGCGCCGGCTTGCTTTTAACATGGGCCGGAATTTCCTCGGGGAGCTCTACCACAAAACCCTGAGACTGCCCGTCAAATGGCACCAGGACCACCATTCCGGTGCCATCATCAACCGGGTGCGCAAGGCACATGAAGCGTTGCGGAACTTTTTTGAACGGGGATTCGAGTACCTGCACACGTTCTTCAAATTCATCTTCTCTTTTGTGGCGATGATCTGGTTCTCGCCGCTCTTTGGCACGATAGCGCTCGGACTGGGTGCCGTGGCCGTAGCCATCATCCTTATTTTCGACAAGCCCTTTATCCGTACCCTGGACGAGGTAAACGAAAAGGAACACGTGGTTTCATCAACGCTGTTTGACGGCCTCTCGAATGTGATCACCGTGATTACCCTGCGGCTGCAGGCCCGCATGGAAGACACGCTATTGGAAAAGGTCCGGCAGATCTTCCCGCCCTTCCGGAAAAATACACTGGTGAATGAATGGAAATGGTTTGTGACGGACATGCTGGTGGGACTGATTTATGTGGTGGTGATCATCGGCTATGTATGGCAGCACTGGACACCCGGCGAAACCTTCCTGCTGGGCGGACTCGTAACGCTGGTGGGATACGTGGAAAGGTTTACCAGCGTCTTTCACAACGTGGCCTATCTCTATACCGATGTGGTGCGCGGCGCAACGGATGTCCGGACGGCCATGATCATTCCCGAGGCCTATGCGGCACAGCACCTGCCTGAGTCACAGGGATCATTACCCGAAAACTGGAAAGTCATTGAGATACAAAACCTCCATTTTTCCCACTATGCGGAGGAAGCCGCCGCGCAACCGGGGAATGCATGGAGAATGGCGGGCCTGGACGGCGTAAATATCCGGATGGAGCGTGGCAAACGCGTGGCCCTGGTTGGAGAAAGCGGCAGCGGGAAAAGCACGCTGATGGCCGTTTTGCGAGGGCTGTACTCTTTATCACCCGGGTGCAGGGTACTGATAGACGGTGTGGAGCAGCCGGAAGGCATCGCCCTCTTATCCGAACACGTTACCCTTTTTCCCCAGGAGCCCGAGATCTTCGAAAACACCATAGAGTACAATATCACGCTCGGCCTGCCGCATTCGCCCGAAGAGATCGACCGGCTTTGTCAACAGGTGCATTTCAGCGACGTAGTGATACAACTGCCCAAGGGACTTCAAAGCCATATCGTAGAAAAAGGGGTGAACCTCTCCGGTGGACAGAAACAAAGACTGGCACTCGCCCGCGGTGTCTTTGCCGCCCGCGATTCGGACATCGTCCTGCTGGACGAACCTACCAGCAGCGTGGATCCGAAAACGGAACTGCGCATCTATGAGGAATTGTTCCGTGAGTTCTCCAACAAAGCGATGGTATCCTCCTTACACCGGCTTCATTTACTGCGCTATTTCGACTACATCTATGTGATGGACAAGGGTAGGGTAGTGGCGGAAGGAAGCCTGCAGGCACTGTTGAAAGACAGCCCTGTATTTCATGAACTTTGGGAACACCAGATGCGCCAGGGAGAGCAGGCGGGGTAATGCATCTACAGGGATTTCAGAACCTCAATCAGCGTATTGACTTTTTCATCTGAAACGGGGAATTCCTGTTTATGGATCACCGCCATGACCGCACCGTCCTTCCGCAGGATTCGCTGGATATGGCGGGCATTTACCAGGTAACTCCGGTGTATGCGAATAAAAGCCGGGTGACCTTCCAGGATAAACTCAAAATGTTTGAGATTTTTGCTGGCCATGATCGGCTTCGCCTGGGTGTAATGAATTTCGGTATAACTGCCTTCGGCCTGGAAGAAAAGGATATCGCCCAGGTTCAACACTTCATAACCCGTGGCCACGGGCACAACAATCTTAGTCCTGCCTTCCGGTTTCATACTGGATTCCAGGACGGTCAGTTGCCGGTGTGTCTGGCGGGAAAGCCGCTTTTCCGCTTTTTCAATGGCGAGCTGCAGTTTTTCGGGATGGATCGGTTTGAGCAGGTAATCCACCGCACTCATTTCGAATGCCCGCACCGCATAGTCATGATACGCTGTGGTAAAAATGATCTGAAAGTTGATCTCGTCCGGGTTGAAAAACTGTAGAAGGTCAGTACCACTGTATATGGGGAGTTCTATATCCAGGAAAACAAGATCAGGTTTATGTGTCCGGATAGAACGGGCACCATCCGGGAGGTCCTGGCATTTCTCCAGGATCATGACATCTTTGCCGGTATGGGCAACCAGGCTTTCCAGCAGATTCGCTGCGGGTGCTTCGTCTTCGATGATGATGGCTTTAATCATAGGTTAGAAAGGGTGTTTTGCAGGCTTGGCGCGGCTGTGGCATATACCCGGCCCTGGTGTGGGATACGGAGGTGAACCATCGTACCCGCGGGTGATCCATCCCGGTTTTTTTTATCGATGATGTCTAATGTTATCCGGCGATCCTGGATCCGGTTCAGGATCTCGATGCGCTTTTCATTGGCCCCGTTGGCGAATGAATGGTGCTTCGTCCTCGATCCGTTTATTTTCTCACTCTGCAAACGCCCGATGCCATTATCGTCAATGAAAATATCCACGAACGCTGTGTCTTCGGCTGCCCGGACCCGGATATTCAATCGCTTTTCTCCCGCCAGGTGGAATAAGCCATGTTTAACAGCATTTTCCGCATATGGTTGAACGAGCATGGGGGGAATGTCGATCTCGTCCATGGATAACTGATCGTCGATCTCCACGGTTACGTGCAGTTGTGCGCCGAATCGGGCTTTCTCCAGCTCCAGGTACATTTGTGTCAGTTCGATTTCCTCGCGAAGACTGATGCTTTGCTTTCGGCTATGGTCCAGGATCATGCGCATCATCTGGCTGAACATCATCAGATAATGCCCCGCCAGTTTCCGGTCGTTTGTGTGAATAAACCCTTGAATGGTATTAAGGGTGTTGAATAGAAAATGGGGGTTCATCTGGGACCGGAGCGCTGCAAAGGTGAGATCGCTCAACGTTCGCCGGTACTCGGTGTCCTGGCGTTCCCGTTCCGCCTTTTCCCTTACCAGTTCGTTTTTCAGCCGGAACTGTTGGGTGCGGTACCGGTAGAGGAATCCGCCGCCCATGATCAACAGTGCCGCCAGGACGATAATGGTATATAGCCACAACTCACGGCGCTTCAGGTTTTCAATCCTGGTTTCCTGTGTAAGACGGTCCAGTTCCAGCGCCTGGAGTTTGTTCTGGTATTCCAGGGAATCCCGTGATTTGGAATAGGCGTAATCCAGTTCATTGCGCATCATTTGCCGCTCCTGGTTGATATTTTCCAGGCTGTCCCGATAACGGATATGGTTACGGTAGTTTGCAAAAGCCAGGGAGGGCTGACCTGCCCGGGACTGGAGATCCGACAGGGCCAGGTAGGCATCGCGGAGGTTTTCCTTGTCGCCCGTCTGCCGCGAAGCGTCGATGGCTTTGCGAAGGTGAAAGGCCGCCTGCCGCATTTGATCGGCCCGGCTCTCCGGAATGTCCGATGACGAGGCCTCACCGGAAACTGCGCGCAGGTAGATATGACCGATCGCATAATGGAATTTCGCCGCAAGGCCCTCCGCCCGAAGGCTGTGTACGGAATCGGCGATACGCAAGGCGATCCTGTATTCCTTGAGCGCTTTGGAATACGCGTTTTGGTTTCGGTAAATTTCGGCGATGTCTGCATGGGTATTAGCAACATCGGCCCGGTCCGGGTACCGCTGCAAGACGGACAACGATTTCCGCAACGAATCCATCGCCATACCGTATTCTTTCCGCAAGGTGAGGATGGAACCGATCTTTCCCTGCATATACGCTACATCCCTTTCGCTGCCGCTGATTTTCATCAACTGTAGCGCCTGCTGATAATGACCCAGACCGCTTTCGGTATCATTCAGCATGAGATGGATGGCGCCGAGATTGGCCAGCACACCTGCTTCCAGCCATGTTTCGCCGCCTGCGCGATAGCCTTCGCGGGACTTTCGGTAGTATTCCAGGGCTTTGGAATAGTTGTACTGGGTTTGGTAAATCAGGCCAAGGTTATGATACCCTTTGGCGGTTCCTTTCTGATCCTTCAGTTGCTCGGTCAGTCGCAGGTATTTCCAGTA
>JALOMP010000388.1 GCA_025455365.1 Chitinophagaceae bacterium
AAACCATTCCCGCCATCACCGCGGCGCCGAGGTTGAGTTCCCGGGGACTGACGGCTTCAAAGACATCGCTGGAGGCATGGTGTACGTCGAAATAGCGTTGGGAATCCGGGTTCAGGCCGGAGAGCACGGTGCCCAGGGGACGAAGTGGACCAATGTCCGCGCCGCCTCCGCCTTCGTGCAGGTCGCCCGTACCATAAGGCTCAAAAAGTTTCTTCCAGGATAAAAGCCTGGATACCTGGTCCGGTTTGCCGGAAAACCCGAAACCCCGCGGAACAAAACCACCGGCATCACTTTCCAGGGCAAAAATGAATTTCTTGTTCGTTTCCTTTTTCGCCGCTTCGGCATAGGCCTGCCCACCCCGCAGACCATTCTCCTCATTCATGAACATTACGGCACGGATGGTTCGCTTGGGCTTGAGGCCCAACGCCTTCATCACCCGGATGACTTCGATACTCTGGACGCAGCCAGCCCCATCATCATGTGCACCCTCGCCAAGATCCCAGCTGTCCAGGTGGCCACCCACCGTAATTACTTCATCGGGAAATTCCGTTCCACGGATTTCGCCGATCACATTATGGGAAGGCACATCGCCCATCATCTTTGCATTGGACTTCATATACACATTCTTCACCTGCTTGTTCCTTAATGCCTGGCTGAGGAATTCCGCATCATTGGTGCTAAGGGCCAGGGCCGCGAGTTTCGGAAAGGAATCATTGTAGCGGGTGGCACCCGTATGCGGGTAATCGTCCAGGTTAGATGCCAGCGACCGGATCAGTACCCCCACCGCGCCATGTTTAGCCGCAAGGGAAGGTCCCCCGCCCCGGTATGCCCCGGCCTGCCCATACGCGCGAAAAGTCTGTACCAGCGTAGGATCCATCGGGTAGTTGTAAAACACGATTTTGCCTTTGACCAAACCCAGGTTGGCCAATGAATCCAGCTCCCGGAAACTCCTCACTTCAACCACTTCGGCCCGCACCCCATCGCCCGCTGTACCCACGGAATTACCCAGGGCTACAACGTTCAGCGGTCTTGTACGGTTATTGAAATACTGCAGCGTGGCGGTTTCCTTTTCACCCCGGACCCAGCGGGGCACCATGCATGGCTGGAGCCAGACAGAGTCTGCACCGGCTTCCCGCATCATGCGGGCTGTTTCCGTTACCGACTTTTCCGCACCAGGTGAACCAGAAAGCCGGGGCCCCACTTTTTTGCACAAAAAACGCAGGTTTTCATACGCATAGCGGTTTCGAAGGACTTCATCCGCAATGCGTTTCAGCACCAGGGAATCATTGGCCGTTGCTCCGGCAATGGACAAAGTAAGGCATGCAAGCATCAGGCTTGCCGGGATATGTTTAATACGCATAGTCAATAATTCGAGTGCGGGACGTCTGTAATGGAAATAATGCTGTCAACCACATACTTGCTGTATCCGCGCCAGGGCAGTGCGCCCATGTATTCCTTGTAGTGCAGGTTGAATGTCTTGCCCTGGTTGGATAACATCTTCTGGGCGATCTCATCGCTGGTAACCGAAAAATCAAAATCATAGCTCTGTACGGTATTGGGCGATTTGGAACGAAGCCCCGACTGTATCAGCTTGCCTTCCCATGTCTTGAATACATAACCCTTTTTTACGAGGAAATTCAGGTCGCCGGATTTGGCACCCTCCCCGAAAACAAAATAAAAACGCCAGTAAATGAAGCCGGCCAGGACCAGCAGGCCAACGAAGAATATCGTCCACAACGTTTTTCTCATAGCGGTTATTTGAAGCTTCAATGTAGTAAATGTTGGTCACTTTTAGGCAAGGGGAACCCCAATTGCCGTTTGTACCATGCCGGGATTTTAATGGAGTACCTTTATCTCCTCAATTTATTTGCTGCCATGAACATTGGGATCGTCTGTTATCCAACATTTGGGGGAAGTGGTGTACTGGCCACGGAACTGGGAAAAGCGCTGGCCGACAAAGGCCACAACGTACATTTCATCACATACCAGCAGCCAGTCCGGCTCACTGGATTCAGTGCAAATATCTTTTATCATGAAGTGCGGGTACCCACCTACCCGCTCTTCGATTTTCCGCCCTATGAAACGGCGCTGGCAAGTACCATGGTGGACGTGATCCGTAACCAGCACCTGGACCTGCTCCACGTGCACTACGCCATCCCGCATGCCTCCGCCGCCTACATGGCCAAACAGATCCTCGCAGAGGATGGAATGCATATCCCCGTGATCACCACCCTGCACGGGACAGACATTACACTGGTTGGCAAAGACAAGACCTATGCCCCCGTGGTGGCATTTTCCATCAACCAGAGCGATGGTATTACCGCCGTTTCAGACAACCTCCGCGAAGAGACATTCGCCAATTTTCGCATCGAAAAGCAGATCGAGGTCATCCATAATTTTGTGGACATCAAACGGTTTTCCAAAAGGCCGATTGACGCGTTCCGAAAAGTCATCGCCCCAAACGGGGAACGCATCATCCTGCACGCTTCGAACTTCCGCAAGATCAAACGCATTGCAGACGTGATCCGCATTTATGCCAAAGTGAAGGAAGAAATCCCCTCCAAACTCCTGCTGGTGGGCGACGGGCCTGAACGCCCGATGGCCGAGGAGCTGGCGAGGGAACTGGGTATCTGCGACGATGTGCGTTTTGTGGGCAAACAACAGGACATGGAGGAGATCTATGCCATATCAGACCTGTTCCTGCTTCCGTCAGAGTATGAGAGTTTCGGACTGGCGGCCCTGGAAGCCATGGCTGGCGGTATGAGCGAACAGGCCATCCGCATCCTGCGCAATGATGATATCCTGGAAAAATTCCGCCAGGAAGCACGCAAACAGGCCGATCGTTTTGATATCGCCAACATCGTTCCGCAGTACGAAGCCTTGTATGCAAGATTCGTTCCGGTGAGGGAATTGGCGCACTAACGCATTAATTCTTAGGCTTGAGCCAGAGTTCGGGGTTCTCGAACTTGGCTTCGTTATTGACCACAAAGAGGATTTCGCCTTCCCCATCGT
>JALOMP010000011.1 GCA_025455365.1 Chitinophagaceae bacterium
TAAAAGCATATTTAGTTGACGGTTGACAGTTTAATCGAGACTAAAGACTCACGACTCAAGACTGCTACTTATAGCTACGCTGGCTGGGTTTCACCACTTCATAGTTTAGTGGTTCCTTGTGCAGGGTCCACTGATCGCCCTTGTTTTCCCAGGAGGCCACATACATATAGTCCGCATCGTTACGCAGGGCTTCCCCGTCCGGTGTCTGGTATTCCTCGCGAAAATGGCCGCCACAACTCTCATTTCTTTCCAGTGCATCGATACACATGAGTTCGCCGAGTTCCATGAAGTCGGCCACCCGCCCGGCTTTGTCCAGTTCGGGGTTGGTTTCATTGGCGGAGCCCGGTATGCGAAGGTCACTCCAGAACTCTTTCCGGAGGTCGCGGATTTCCTGGATGGCCTGCTTCAGTCCTTCTGCATTTCGGGCCATGCCGCATTTGTCCCACATGATCTTCCCGAGGCGCTTGTGAAAGCTCTCCACCGTTTGCTTACCCTTGATGCTCATGAGCTGGTTGATGCGGTCTTTCACCTTCTTCTCGGCTTCCAGGAAGGAGGGATGGTCGATGGACACATGTCCCTTACCCACTTCGTCTGCGAGGTAGTTGCCGATCGTATATGGAATCACGAAATAGCCGTCGGCCAGGCCCTGCATAAGGGCGGAAGCGCCCAAGCGGTTCGCGCCATGGTCGCTGAAATTGGCTTCTCCCAGGCAGTAAAGGCCGGGAATCGTAGTCATCAGTTCATAATCCACCCAGAGACCGCCCATGGTGTAATGCACGGCGGGGTAAATCCGCATGGGCACCTCGTACGGGTTCTCGCCCGTAATCTTTTCGTACATGTCGAACAGGTTGCCATACTTCTCCTGGATGACATCCTTCCCAAGCTGCGTAATGGTGGCAGCGTCCACGTTACCCAGGTTCCGCTTGCTGACTTCCGCCTTCCCGTACCGCTGGATCGCATCTGCATAATCCAGGTAAACGGCCTGCTTCGACGTACCGACCCCGTGGCCGGCGTCACAACGTTCTTTTGCGGCGCGGGAGGCAACGTCTCTCGGCACCAGGTTACCGAAAGCCGGGTATCGGCGTTCGAGGAAATAGTCCCTTTCATTTTCGGGTATCTCATTGGGACCCCTGTTATCGCCCTGTTTTGCAGGCACCCAGATCCGTCCATCATTCCGGAGGGATTCAGACATGAGGGTCAATTTCGATTGGTGGTCGCCACTAACCGGGATACAGGTGGGATGTATTTGTGTAAAGCAGGGATTGCTGAAATAAGCGCCCTGCTTGTGTGCCTTCCAGGCGGCCGTGACATTGCAGCCCATGGCGTTGGTAGAAAGATAAAATACGTTTCCGTAGCCGCCCGTGCAAAGGAGCACGGCATGACCGAAATGACGCTGTATTTCACCGGTCACCAGGTCCCGGACGATGATGCCGCGTGCTTTCCCTTCTATCATGACAACATCCAGCATTTCGTGGCGACTGTACATCTGAACGGCGCCCAGTGCAACCTGGCGTTCCATGGCCTGGTATGCGCCAATCAGGAGTTGCTGTCCTGTCTGGCCGGCCGCGTAGAAAGTACGCTGGACCTGGGTTCCACCAAAGGATCGGTTACTCAGCAAACCGCCGTATTCACGCGCGAAAGGCACACCCTGGGCTACGCACTGGTCGATAATGCTGTTGCTCACCTCGGCCAGGCGGTAAACGTTGGCTTCTCGCGCGCGGTAATCACCGCCCTTGATCGTATCATAGAAGAGTCGGTGTACCGAATCGCCGTCGTTCTGGTAGTTCTTGGCGGCATTGATCCCACCCTGCGCCGCAATGGAGTGGGCCCGGCGCGGAGAATCCTGGTAACAAAAGGCTTTCACCTTGTACCCGAGTTCGCCCAGGCTGGCAGCCGCTGAAGCACCGGCAAGACCGGTGCCCACCACGATGATCTCCAGTTTGCGCTTATTGGCCGGGTTCACCAGCCTGACGGAACTTTTGTACTGTTTCCACTTGTTCTCTAACGAACCGGAAGGAATTTTGGAATCAAGCATTTTATTGGGTTGACAGTTAACAGTTGACGGTTGACGATAAACAGACTTCTTTCAGCATCTATTTCTAAAATCCAAGATCACACTTCTAAAATAACAGTGTCAGGCTACCTATCGGCAACTCCCAACCGAAATACAGGAATACTGGCATCAGGGCGAATACGAGCGGTACAATCACCGAGAACCCGATTCCCAGGTTGCGGATCAGGGGGGTGTATCGTTTGTGGTTCCATCCCATGGTATGGAAAGCGCTCTGGAAACCATGCAGCAGGTGCCATGCCAGGGAAAAACAGCCCAGCAGGTACACCACCAGCACCCATTCCTGGCTGAATACGTCCTTCATGCGCGCGTACAGGTTATGATACTCAACATCGCCATAGGTAACGGGTTCCAGCGATCCAAAACGGGAAGGCACCCAGAAATGCGCCAGGTGGATGATCAGGAATAACAGGATCAGGGTTCCGAGGAGGGCCATGGAACGGGAATACCAGGTGCTGGTCTTATTCCCGGCGGTGACCGCGTATTTCGAAGAACGCCTCGAACGATTGGCTCCTTCCAGCAGGTATCCCTGGGCGATATGCAGGATAAAGCCCGCAAACAGACCGATCTCCATGATACGCACCAATGCATTGGTGCTCATGAAATGGGCGGCCTTATTGAAGTTTTCCTCCCCATTGGTGAAGAGAACGTTCGCATTAACATAGCAATGGACCACGAGGAACACGATCAGGAAAATCCCCGTAAGGGCCATGGTTATCTTTTTCCCGATGGATGAGGAGAACATTTGTTTCCACTTCATATGAAAGTGATTGCGGGTTTGAGGAATTCCCACAAAAATAGTCGTGTTGGGTTCAAAAAAAACTATTTTTTGTCACTCTTCCCCAAGTGCAGATTATAACAAAGAGAAGGCAGGCAGGTTCAGAGCTCAGCGATTGTTTAATCGACGGAGCAGTTTATTGTCGATTGCGGCAAACAAATGGTTCGGCTGGACGGTCCGCCAGGCGTCAAAATCAAGCAACTCCACATAGCGGTCGATATGGGAGCGGAGGAAATCATACCTGGCCGCTTCCGGGAAACCGATCATCACCACCCATCCGCCTTCTTCGTTGATATCATCCATCCATTCCTCGTAGTAATCCGCGTCGCTGCTATGGAAATTCAGCACATTCTCCGCGATGAGGATGAATTTATAAATCCCTTCCCTGATCATCGGGTCGATGATTTCACGCTTCAGCGTCATCACATCGTTTTCGATGGCATCATTCCATTCCCCGATCAGTTCGATAATGGCGAACCCCTGTTCATAATCGGTAA
Organism: Chitinophagaceae bacterium; assembly: GCA_025455365.1. GTDB lineage: Bacteria > Bacteroidota > Bacteroidia > Chitinophagales > Chitinophagaceae > Pollutibacter. The sequence goes on from JALOMP010000011.1 coordinate 3,347, forward strand.
ACAGGATTTTCAGGTACAGTGTCCGGGAGCCGAACTCATCCCATTGCGGGTGGATATAGTAGTTATAGACCGTCTGCGTGAATGAAAACTCGCTGTATTCCCGGCCGAAAAAGGGGCTCCGTTCATCTTCTTCAGCCGTGTACAGGTGGCGCCAGTTGTAATATGGTTCAATATCATGCATCCGCGGTTCCTTCTGCAACGGACTTTGATGCAAAATTACACATTCCGGCCTGATCAGTCGCCGGATTCGGTCGCTTTCTTGACACTGCCATACTTGAGAAGGAGTGATTTTGCTTTTTCGTAGTCGGGCAGTTTCATTTTTTCCATTACCATCCGGACGCCTCGGTCTACGAGTTTTTCATTGCTGAGCAGCATATTGACCATCTGGTTACCCTCCACCCGGCCGAGCTGGATCATGACGCTGGTAGAGATCATGTTCAGGACCAGCTTTTGGGCCGTCCCGCTTTTCATCCGGGTGCTGCCGGTAACAAATTCAGGCCCTACCACCACTTCGATGGGAAAATCCGCCACGGCCGATACGGGGGCGTTTGGATTGCAGGTGATCGAACCCGTGGCAATACCCCGTTTCCGGCACTCTTCCAGGGCTCCAATCACGTATGGCGTTGTTCCGCTTGCGGCAATGCCCACCACCACGTCTTTATCGGATACCCCGAAGCTTTCCAAGTCCTTCCATCCATCTTCCCTGCTGTCCTCGGCAAATTCCACGGCTTTGAACATGGCATTTTCACCGCCCGCAATCAAACCGATCACCAGGCCATGGGGCACGCCAAAGGTCGGCGGGCACTCGCTGGCATCCACTACGCCCAGTCTTCCGCTTGTTCCGGCTCCAATGTAAAAAAGCCTGCCGCCGGCCAGTAGCCTGTCGCTAATCACGGAAACCAGCTTTTCAATGGAAGGGATCGCCTTCTCAACCGCCAGGGGTACTACCTTGTCTTCCTGGTTGATGTTGACCAGGATTTCCAGGATGGACATTTTCTCCAGGTGCTGGTAATAGGATTCCTGCTCAGTGACTTTTTGAAATTCATTCATACGGTTGCAATAACGGATTCATCGCCGGTTGGTCATCGATGATATTCGATCAGGCCTTCCATGGGATTTTGTAAGATCCGGCCAAGGGTGATTTCATAATTGGAACAAAGTTCTTTTACCACGTCGCGGAACCCGAACGCCACCCCTCCTACAAAATGAACGGGCAGGGTCCAGGCTTCGCGGTACTTGATGATATGGTGGAAGAAAAAATCATTCAGGCCGTCTTCGATGATGTTTTCCACCATGTAATGTCCCCGGTTCTCTGCCAGGAACAGGGCATGAGACGCCAGGTACCTGTTGGCAAGGGGTTTCTTATACACATTATCCAGAATCTCTGAAGCATTGGTCAGGTATGTTGCGTCAAAACGTGCGCGAAGATCTTCATCGAACGTGTTATATAGGTAGTATTGCAGCACCTTGCGGCCCAGGTATGCGCCGCTTCCTTCATCGCCGAGCACATAGCCAAGGCCCGGGCTGTTCTTGACAATCTTCCGGCCATTAAAATAACAGGAATTGGAACCCGTGCCCAGGATGCAGGCCACCCCGGGCTTGTTTCCGCAAACCGCGCGGGCAGCACCAAACAGGTCCACGTCCACCTGGATGAACGCTTCCGGAAATACTTTCTGCAAGGCCGCTTTTACCATCCGGCGGTTGGAAAGGGCCTTGCACCCGGTGCCATAAAAATAGACTTCGTCTATCCGTAATTTTCCAAGAGACGGCAGGAGTTCCTGTTGAAGGGTGGCGATGATCTGCGGCCCGTCCAGGAAGTAGGGACTTAATCCCTGCGTCAAAAAGGTTTTATGTTTTTTTCCCTGCAACAGGCACCATTCCGCCTTCGTAGAACCGCTGTCTGCAATCAATTTTACCACCGGTAGGTTTTATTCAACTTAAATCAGGAAATTTACCATTCCAAAACAAGGTACAAAGGAAGGAATGAATAAAAAAAAATTGCAGGTCTGGCTGCCGCTCTTTATCTCTCTCTCGATGTTGCTGGGCATGTTCCTGGGATATAAGCTTCGGGGCAATATGCCCGCCGGAAGATCTGTTTTCCGGAACGACGGCCGGGCCTCCGTGCAGGAAGTGCTTGAATTGATCCGCACCCGGTATGTAGACGATATCAGCCTGGACACGCTGGGGCAATATGCCATTGAAAGCATGCTCGCGGAACTCGATCCGCATTCGGTATATATCCCGGCTTCCGATCTCTCCGCCGTGAATGAGGACCTGGCGGGTCGCTTCGAAGGAATTGGCGTTGAGTTCAACATTTTTGACGATACGGTTCATGTCCTAACCGTACTGAAGGGCGGTCCGAGCGACAAAGTGGGGATCATGCCGGGCGACCGTTTCCTGAAGGTGGGCGATTCTTCCGTAGCAGGAACAGGCATTACCAATGATGCCATCCGCGGCAAACTCCGTGGACCCAGGGGCACCCAGGTGGCCGTGACCATGCTGCGTGGCAATGAACAGAAAATCTTCACCATCACCCGCGGTTTCATCCCCCTGGTATCCCTCGACGCAGCCTATATGATGGATCCCCAGACGGGGTATATCCGCCTCAATAAATTCGCTGAAACCACCTACGAGGAATTCATGGCTGCCCTAGAAATGCTGCAGGGAAAAGGCATGAAAAAACTCGTACTGGACCTGCGCGACAACGGCGGCGGAATCATGGACGAGGCCGTGGATATCGCGGACGAATTCCTGGACGGAAACAGGCTTATCGTGTACACGGAAGGGAAACATACTCCCCGAAAGGACTATACCTGCCGACGCAATGGCCTGTTTGAAAAAGGAACGCTCGTATTGCTGATGAATGAAGGTTCGGCGTCCGCCAGCGAGGTCCTGGCAGGTGCCCTGCAGGACTGGGACCGGGCAACGGTTATCGGCAGGCGAACGTTTGGGAAGGGACTGGTCCAGGAACAATACAACCTGCGCGATGGCGCAGCCCTCCGGCTTACCGTGGCTCGATACTACAGCCCCCTTGGCAGGAGCATACAGAAACCCTACGAGGAAGGCCTTGACAAATACAACCAGGAAATCATAGAACGATACCATAACGGCAAACTGCTCAACGCAGACAGCAACAAACTGGCTAACGGCAAAACCTACACGACCGCCGGCGGCAAGAAAGTGTATGGCGGCGGCGGCATCGCGCCGGATATATTTGTCGCACTCGATACAACCCGATACGACACCACCCTGTCCGATCTTTACGGCCGCAATACCCTGGGTAAATTCGCATACCGCTATTTCATCAGTCACCGGGCCCAATTAGGTAAATTCCAGAACCCTGAAGCATACACCGCGGGATTTCAGGTGGATGACCCTTTGCTGGACGAGCTGGTTGCCTTCGCCCGGTATGACAGCGTACAGATCGGTCAACTGGAGCCCGGTACAAAGGACATTCTCCGGGAAGCCGTGAAGCGGCTGATTGCCCGCCAGATCTGGCGGAATGAAGGATATTACACCGTTGCCAACGCGGATGACCCGATGGTGCGCAAAGCCATGGAAGTGATGAAAAACTGAGGTCCTTGGATCCTCATTTTACACCGTGATACACCAATGAGCTGCACTGCTCCTTATGCCAGAAAGCGTTGAAGTTTGATTTCAGGCCATACCATACGGCACTGACCATATTCGCTTCCACATGCCGGTATTGCTCGCTGAGCATGCTTACATAGATACTGTCAAACCACATGGGCGAAGTGCCCCGGATGATAAACCCCGCCCTTTCCAGCAATCCCTTCATGGTTACCGGCGCGAAATGATATAAGTGTCTTGGTACATCCCAGGCCGCCCAGTTCACACCATAGTGAACCGCATCGGCAGACGTGTAATTGGGTACGGCGATAAAAATATGACCACCCGGCTTGAGTACCCGGTGGAGATGGCGAATGGTTTCGTGAAGCTCATACACATGTTCCAGTACATGCCATAGCGTGATGATATCGAAGGTTGCGTCCGCGATGTCTGCCAGCTTGCCCGGTTCCATGGTTTCCACGCCATGTTGTTCCTTCGCGATGTGCCTGGCATCCGCATCCGGTTCAATGCCAATGGCCTGCCAGCCTCCCTTTTTCATCACATCGAGGAATGCGCCTGTGCCGCATCCATAATCCAGGATGGAACCGGACGGCTTTCCCAGGGCGGCAGACATCGCCTTTCGTTTAGATTGAAGCGTATGACGACGTACCATATGGTACAGCCGGTTAACCAGCCCTTTCCGGGTATCCGTATGCGATATGTAGCGCTCCGACTTATAATATCGGCCGATTTGATCCTGTTCCGGGACGTCCTGCGTGAACCTGGCATTGCAAGCTACGCATCCGGCAACCGGGAAAGACTCGCCGCTGACCATATGGTCCCTGATGGTATGTAGTATGGAGATGTCCGGACTGCCGCAAACCGGGCAACGATCATAGTGTTTCATGGAACAGAATCGGGCGTTGAAAGGATCGTATGCGTTTCCGCCGGTTCCGCAGGACGAACCTGGCTATGCCTTCCCGAATAGGGCGAAACACCACCACTGAACGCGCGAATGGCGATCAGCATGACGGCAACGGCCGCAATGATGGCGGCCAGGTTCCACCATCCGCTATTGACACGATATTCCGGCGCTTCCGCGGCAAGGAAATCGGTCATTTCTTCCCGGTTCCGTTCACGATCACCTACGAGCACCGCATGGCTGGCACCCTGCCTGATAACACGCTGCGCACCTACATGGGGAATAAATGCGTAACTGAGGCGCTCCGCATCAAACTGGATATCCCTCCCAAGGCCCTGTTTCAACAGGCCGATCCCCTCCCACTCCACCGCTTCTCCCCGATGGATGCGGGATTTGAGTTCCATGGAAAAATCATTAACCGCCCGGATGGCTTCCCAGTCGGCAATGTTTTTTTTGCGGGCGATATAGTCAAACAAATCTTTATGCGGCGCATCCTCCAGGTGGTTATAACTGATGGCATACACCGGGGGCAATATCTTCTTGTTCGCGAAATCCGTTTGCGCGGATACCCGGTTCATGTCGAAAGTCCCGATACCCGGCAGGCTCAGGGATTTCCGCTGGATGAAATAGTAATAGAGCAGATCCGATAATTCGTTGGCTTTCATACTGAGGTCAGGCGCCAAAGATAACGGAACATCATCTCGGGTTTCCCAGAAGATTTCCCCAGAAACCAGCCCCTGGCCTTCGGGGAGGATCTTATTGGTCGAAGCGGAGGGTGACGCCACCCAGGAGGTTGAATCCGTATGCATCGTACTGGTTCCAGCGCTGGTATTTGGAATTGGTAATATTGTTGAACTGGGCCCAGAGCATCAGGTTTTTCATGACCCTGAATTCGATACCTGCATTCAGATCAATCGCCCCGCCCAGGCGGTCGTAGGTTCCATTTTTCAGCCGGTACAAGGGGCCCTCCCACAGGTAAAGGTCTGTCTTGAACCAGAGGTCCTTCAGGATCATCCACCGCAGGTGGGCTTTTAGCTCCATGGGGATGAGCCCATAAGCCTTCTCGGCCGTAATCTGATCGCCGAAGGAATACAGGTTAAGCCCGGCCTGCAATGCAAAAACCTCGCCCTTGACATATCCCAGTTCCGCCTGCACCTGGAAAGCTTCCAGTTTATCTTCAAATATGATGTTAAAGGATTTTCCGGAAACCGTGTCATTGACAAATAAAGGCATGCCGTTGAATTGCGCAGAACCAAGCTTGGCATTGTAGGTAAAGTTCTGGAATAAAGTTCCCTTAAACCCAACGTAGCGTTCCACCATCCGGTTGTTGCGCAGTTCCCGGGGAACCGCCAGGTAGGGATTCATGGATGCGAAACGCTGGTAAGTTCCCTTGTTATAGTAACTGATCCACCCGGCCTGAACGACCCATTTCTCCTGGGCGATCGGAAAGTCGACCCATAGATTTGGAAGGAGGTGAAAAGTACCATTATCCCATGATGGCGTCATGCCAGCCTGGAAACGCAGGTTGGGTGTTTTGAACAGCACAGACACAGGTACCTGGTAAATATTGTTGTTGATGGCATCCACGATATCCGGGGCGAAACGGGTAAGGCTGGCATTGAAACCAAGCCGGATCGCCAGGGACTCGCCGATTATTTTTTCAAGCGGAATGTCCAGTTCGGCCGTTGACTCCGTGTTGCTTCGCTGGTCTCCGAAAATACCCACCGACAGCTTTGGATGGTAGTTCAACCCAAACTCCGTGGGGGCGAGGTTGCGCAGGCCCGCTGATGCGGAGATGGTACTGAATCGGTTCAAAAGGTCATCCCGGTCGTAACTGAACTTCGATTGATCGTACCCGTATTGGAAATATCGGTCCTGCCGGAAGGCAAGTTTACCGGACAATTCCAGGTTTTCCGCGATGGGCGTGTACAAATGGCCTCCCAGCGATGTCCTGGAATAATCCTGGTTTTCGATGGGACCATTGGAAGAGATATGGCTGGCGAGCACATTAAAGCGGGTCTTCTGGTTACCGAGGCTCAGGCCTGCTTCCGCAAACGGCGTCCGGAGGTTACCAAAGCCAAGCTTGACGTAATTGCTGTTGCCCCAGGGTGCTGAACTGTCGATTTGCAGGGCCAGCGGATTGATGGACACCGGCGTCAACGCCGGTACGAGGTTCTGCACCGGCACCTGGTAGGTCAGCCTCGGCCTGCCGGTATCCGGTCGCATCGGACTGGCATTGAAATTAATCTTCGCGGCATTGCGCAGAACCGGCTTGAAGGATGAGGTGATATCGATGGTCTGCTTTTTTACAGGTTCCTGCGCGGCTGCGAAAACGGTGCACAGGCTTGCCGCAAGGAGCAGGGCCATGCCTCGATACCTGTGCCGCTTTCCGGATATAGATTTTGTGATGGGTTGGTCCATGCGGGTATGCGGTATTTACTTGTCGATAATGGGGGTTTGCTTTTTCTCCTCTTCCGTCACGAGTTCAAGTTTCACTTGGGCCTCTTCTTTGAGTTCTGTAATACGACTATTTTCCACGACGCTCTGCAGTGTGGCTTTGGCATTGAAATAATCCTTCTGTTTCCAAAACACATCCGCCAGCAGGATATAGGCCCTGGTGATCCAAAAATCATAGGACCCGGATTTATTGATGGTCTCAAAGGCGGCCCTTTCCGTATTCTTCAGGTCGTTTTGTGCAAAATAACAGGCAGCGATTTCATAGCGTGCCTCTGCGGCGAAAGCGGCATTGTTCAATGTTACCACCGATCGGTAGTGCTGTATCGCGTCCGCAAATTTCGATGCGTTCTGGGCTGCGTGACCGCGGACCATGGAACCGAGCACCTTATCATCGGTACTGATGGACTTTTCTTTCAGCAATTCCTCCGCATTCGACTCCGCCTCTTTCCATTTTTTCTGGTTGTACTGGCTTCGCAGCAAACCGCGCATGGCATCCAGCCGCTGTTCCCGGTTACCCGTTACCGTTTTGGATAGGGTGAAATATTTTTCTGCCGCGATATAGTCTTTCAACTCGAAATACGCGATGCGCGCCGCCTGGTGGCTTGCTTTCTCAAGGTACTTGCCCTGGCCTTTGTCCGCCAGAACGGTGTATCCGTCCATGGCTTTTTTCCAGTCTTTCCGGGTGTTATATATCTCGCTGCGGATAAAGAGGGCGTCATTATGAAATTCCCCGTCTGGAAATTTCTTCAGGTAATCATCCAGGGAAACGAGGGTGGCATTCATATCGCCGCCGGCATAGCGGGACTCAGCCACGGACCATGCCAGTGAATCCTCCTGGCTCCGGGTTACCGTTTTTCCGGCAGCCCGCAGGAAATCCGCATATTCCGCCGTCCGCCCTTCCTCCACGAAGATCGCGCGGGCGCTTTCAAGGGCTTCCTCGGTTTCCGGCGCATCCGGGTACTGGTTTACCAGGGTGCGGTAATTATCGAGTGCCGCCCGGTTATTATTCAGGTTATACTGTGCGATGCCCATGCGCAAATACGCCCTCGGCTTCAGGTTTCCGGTGTTTTCCGGAATTTTCACTACCTGCTGCAGAAAAGGTATCGCTTCCTTGTATTTTTCATCGGCGAGGTAGGTATTGGCAATCTCCATGTTCACGGCCGGCAGGAGCTCGGAGCCGGGGAATTTCCGTTCAAAGGACTGGAGGATGCGGATCTTCTCAGACGGCCTGGCGATTCCCGCGATCATCGCCTGCTGGTACTGCGCATAATCGGCCGAAGGCCATGAGTATTCCAACGCCTTCGCGTACATGGTATTGGCCCTGCTGAAATCCCGCATCATGTAGTGGCAATCGGCATTCCGCAGCCATGCATCCTGCTCAACGGCAGGACTGTTCAACCGCACGGCTGTGGCTACCTGTTCAAAAAAACCCTGGGCCACTTTGTAATTTTCTTTGCGCAGGTACGCATATCCCATGTTATACCGGGCATGTTGGGGGCTGGTTTCTCCCGTGGTCACCGGGCTTCCGCCCAGGTAACTGTTGAAATAGCGGATGGCTTCATCCAGTTTATTCTGGCGATAGGCGATCTCCCCTTTCCAGAATTGTGCAGGCGAGAGGACGGCGGCGTTGTTCGGATCGGCCAGGACCTTGTCCAGCAATCGGCTGGCTTCATCCGGCTTTTCATCTGTCACCAGCTCCATCGCCCTTCCGAATGCCACGCGCGGATAGAGTTGCTTCGCTGCCTCGGACGGTTGCTGCAGTCCTTCGAGCAGGTCCAGTGCCTCGCGATAATTATTGGTATTGGCCATCAGGGACACCAGCAACTCGCGTGCTTCCCTATTGTAATTTGACGCAGGATAATCCCGGACAAAGTTTCGCAGTTCATTCAGGGCGATGTCCTGGTAGCCCAGCTCATAAGAAAGTTTTCCATAATGAAAGACCGATACTTCTCTTTGCGAAGGTATGCTGCTGTTTTGTGCACAATACGCAAATGCCGTCCTTGCATTCTGTTTATCGCCCATTTTCAGGTAGGCATCGCCCAGGAGGTACATCGCGCTTTGCGTCAGGGAATCAGCGCCATCGGATAAGAGCCTGAATCCTTCCGCTGCTTTTGCATATTGTTTGCCTTCATAATAACAGAAACTCAATTCATACTGTTGTTCACGGGTAATTTTCTCCTGCCCTTTGATGGATGCTTCCAGGTAGGGAAGCGCTTTGGCAAACTGTCTTTTCTCAAAATACGCATGACCTGCGAGTTGCTGGAATTCACGATCGTACAGGGCTTTGGAGGAGCCAAGTTTTGACTCCGCATACTGAAGGGCTTTGTCTTTCTGCCCCTGCTGGTACAGAATGCTGGCAATATAGAAAGGCACGGCCTGTCCATACTCCGGATGGTTTTCCACTTTGCGGAAAGCATCGAGGGCATCCGCGTATTTCCTTTCACTATAGGCAATGAACCCGTAATAATAATTGGCATCCGCCGCATGGGGATCCTCCGGCATCTGTCGCACCGTATTCAGTAAGGGTTTCGCTTTGTCGAACTGGCTCAGGGAAAAGTAACCATAGCCCTGGTGGAATTTCATCAGGGCGATTTCCTTGTTGCTAAGCTGCCCGATATCCGTTTGCTCGTAATAAATAATGGCATTGCGCAGGTCTTCCTGGTAGAAATAATACTCGCCCAGGTGAAAGGCCATCTTCTCCTGCAGGGCATCGTTTCGTTCCAGGCCGATGAACGCCTTTGCTTCATCCTCGGCCCGGGCTTCCTGCTGCTTGAGAGCGCAGACGGTTGTGTAAAAGTTGATTTCCTCCGTAGCGAGGCGTTCATTGGCATAATCCGTTTCCCGAAGCCCGTACTGCAATTCACGGAATAAAGGGTATGCGATGCTGTACTGCTCCTGCTGGAAAAGTTCCCTTGCCTGCCAGAACAGGCGTTGCGGATCCGTGTAAACCCGGGTTTCCTGGCTCCGGGCAAATGTGAAACATGAAAGAAATATGAGGGACAGGATGGCTCTCTTCATAGAATTGACGGTCGTTTGGGTAATTGGACAGACCACGGTTTGGGTGCAAAGTAAAGGAGCTCCTTGTTAAAACCGTGTGATAAATTTAGTTTTGCCGCAAAACAGATTCCGGATGAAGAAATTGCTGAGCACGCAGTATCCCGGTTGGGCCTTCAATATTTCCATGTTCCTGCTGCGCGCCGGACTGGGTCTGCTGATGATCCCACACGGATACGACAAACTCGTTCATTTTGCCACCTACAAGAAAGATTTCCTGAATTTCCTGGGCATGGGTGGCACGATCAGCCTCGCCCTGACCGTGTTTGCGGAATTTTTCTGCTCCATCTTCCTGATTATGGGGTTGTTTAGCCGGCTCACGGTGATACCCCTCATCATCAACATGGTGGTGGTTATTTTCCAGGCACATAACGGGGATATATTTGGCGACGGCGAACATGGCAGCCTGTTTCTGATAGGTTACCTGGCGATCCTGCTTTGCGGGCCAGGCAAGGCCTCCGTGGATGGCATCATGGGGAAATAATAAAATGTTTATAGCCGAATACGATATAAGGGTACGCTACGCGGATACAGACCAGATGAATGTGGTCTACCATGCCAATTATGCCACTTATTTTGAGATTGCACGGACAGAGGCGATCCGCAGCCTTGGTTTTACCTACCGGGAAATGGAAGCGATGGGCATAGAAATGCCCGTAACGGAAATTGACATGCGATTCCTGCGACCCGCGCGTTACGACGACCTGCTGAAGGTCCGAACAACCCTCCGCCATCTGACAGCCAATCACCGCATCGAATTCCTGCAGGAGATTTTCAACGAACAGGGAAAACTGATCACCCAGGGCAGGGTAACACTGTTCTTCCTGGATAAAATCACCAAGAAAAGGAGCACCATGCCATGGCAACTGAGGGAGAAACTATTGCCTTTTTTCCCCGAAGTATCGTAAGAAATGAAAGCAGGTAGCCTGCATGAAGGGGATGGTTTATTGACGATAGCCTGAGACCTACACCCTGTGATGGTCTTTGCGCCACTTCTCGATCGCCCGTTTGATTTCCTTTGCCGGCAATTTCTCATCAACGGCACGTTGTACCAGTTCGATGAACTCTTCATCCGGCGCAAAACGAAGGGCGATGATCTGGCCCAGCCGGAGCCGGGTATCCATGCGCTTGCCGGTTAAGATAAAATACCTCAGTCCTTCTTCCGCCCGGATGGCGCGGTCCTGCGCTTTGAGCGCGAAGCTCCTGGCAAACCAGGAAAGCAGCCCGGCAACCAGGGATAAAACGAAGATCAAAGCGACCGACAGGTGCATTTGCGGATCCGCCCAATGTTGGACCAGGTTAACAACCGAGGCGATGATCGCAAGGAGAATCAAAGGAAGGGTGACAAAATGAAACAGGGGTACGTAGCGTGCATGGTTGCCATAATGTTGATCAGACATGGTAAATGTTATTATTGTGTGTTGCGTTTGGAGTTCTTTGTTTCGGTTTCAGGAGCAAATCGATTTCACTCGAAAAAGGGTATTCTGGCAGCTCCCACTTCCGATATCCCACTTCCCAAATCCCACTTCATTCAAATCCTCCCTTTCCACGGTATAGCCTGACAGGCTTATCAAGCTCCAGCCTCAATACCGTCATATACCTGTCCTGCACTTTATCGGGTACATTAATGTAGACCAAACCGGGCACACTGCTCCAGGAAATTTTTCCCACAACTTTATGGCTGAGTTTGGTTCCTTCGCCCAATACCGTAATGGATTTGATGGAATTGTCCAGTCCCTTGACCACCACGTCCCCAGTCTGTTTGCCCGGCAGGAAAAGATAGAGCTTCGTGGAGTCCGCAGACAAGGTCGTTGGTCCGTAAAAGTGACCCAGCGGAATCCCGGCCCTTGATCCGAAAACGGCTTCGCCGTGTTTCCTGTTCCAGGCGCCAAGTTCCTTCAGGACAAGCACCTGTTGTTCCGGGATGCTGCCGTCCTGCATCGGACCGATGTCCAGGAGAAGGTTACCCCCGTTGGATACGGCATCTGCAAATATGGTGATTACCTCATAAGGGGTTTTCCAGTTGGTATCCGTGTACTGGAAGCCCCAGTTATTGTTGATGGTCATGCATAGCTCCCACCAGTTATAACGAGGCCGGGTAACCGGGAAATTCTGTTCGGGCGTTTCATAATCCCCATACCCCGCCAGCCTGCCGTTAATGATCGCACCGGGATTGCGGGCGAGGATATCCCTCCGGATCTTTTCGGATTCCCATTCACCGGCATCGTGCTCCCAGTCGCCATCGAACCACCAGAGGTCCGGGTTTACCAGTTGACCCACTTCCTTCAATTGTGCCTGCAGGAAATCCCTGAACCGCTGCCACCGTGCCGGGTCATCGGCGATTTTGTACCGGGTGCTGTCCTTTCTGAAACCAGGGTAATCCGGATGGCTCCAGTCGATCAATGAAAAATACGCGCCTGCCCGGACACCCTTTTTCCGAAGGGCGGCGTAAAAAGGCGAGAGCAGGTCCCGCCTGGCTGGCGTATTGTCCACCACGTCGTAATGCCTTGTCTTCGTATCCCACAGTGCCACACCATCATGATGCTTGGTGGTGAGAACGGCGTACCGGGCGCCGCTTTCCGCGATGAGGGATGCCCATGCTTCAGGGTTATACTTAGAAGCCGTGAACCCTTTCATCTGGTCCATATAGTCCTTCCAGGATATCTTGTTATTGTAGAATGCCCAACTTTCGTCGGTGCCCTTTACCGAATAGATACCCCAGTGAATGAAGATTCCCAGCTTGGCATCGGCAAACCACTGCATTTTCGCGCGGATGCTGTCCGGCGGAATGTGCGTTTGTGCCTTCACGGACCCAAGGCTTAGAAGCAGGAAGATACTGACATACAATCTATTCATGTTGGCAGGGGTTTAGGGCTAACGAAGGGGCGCCGGGGATGCCACGCACAGAGTAATATAAAATTCCAATCACTGGACAATCGGCGCATGGTACACACGGGAATGAGGATTTTCTCATCGTCTATCGTGCAACAGGTAGTTCCCAAATCGTTGACTTTCCTTTTTCGATCCGAACCTGCTTCTTTTCAAAGCCCCAGGCAAGGGTTGTGCTTACCGCAACATCAGGCGCCTTCGCTACCACTTTCCGCAGCTGACCGTCAGACCACTCGATGTCAAGGACCAGGCCGCCGCGGGCGCGTACCCCCCGAAGATATCCTTTCTTCCATGCACTGGGCAGGGCTGGCAGTATTTGAACGGTACTGTCATAGCTCTGTAGCAGCATTTCAAGAATACCGGCGGTACCGCCGAAATTGCCATCGATCTGGAATGGCGGGTGATCGTCAAATAAATTGGGCAGGGTGGACTTTTTCAGGAGCTGGTCTACATGGAATTCCGCCGTGTTGCCGTCCTTAAGCCGGGCGAAAAAGCAAATCATCCAGGCCCGGCTCCACCCCGTATGCCCGCCTCCATACTGCAGCCTCCGTTCGATCGTGGCCCGGGAGGCTGCCAGGAGTGCCGGGTCAGCGGTCAAGGTGGTACCCGGGTAGAGGCCAAACAACTGCGACAAATGCCGGTGCCCCGGTTCCTCTTCCTGGTAGTCCCTGATCCATTCCTGGATGCCGCCGAAGCGATTGATCGTAGTGGGCGGAAGCTGCCTCTCAACCAAATCGAGGGTATCCAGGTAGGCCTTCGACGTACGGGTAGTGCCGGATACCCGGCGCATCGCCCCAAACAGTTCGCGGATAATCTGCACGTCAATCGCCGGTGCATAGGTTACAATATGCCGGGTGACGGTATCACCGGGCAGATAGAAACCATTTTCGGGCGACATGGACGGAGCGGTTACCAGGTATCCCTCAGGGCTTCTGACCAGGAAATCGAGGATGAAATCCGTTGATTCCTTCATCAACGGGTAGGCATACCTGCTGAGAAAAGCGGTGTCTCTCGTGAAATCATAGTGGTCATACAGCGTGAGCGCCATCCAGGCACCGGCCAGGGGACTGGTCCCCCACATGGGATCTGCATTGATGGACGTCCGGCCATAAATATCGGTCACATGATGCATCGCCCAGCCCCGTGCGCCGTACATTTCGGCGGCACAACGCCGGCCGGGATCCAACATGGCATGCATGAAAGTTGCCAGCGGTTCCACCGCCTCGCCTGTATTGGCGATGTCCGCGGGCCAGTAATTCATTTGCAGGTTGATGTTCGTATGGTAATCGCTCTGCCAGGGTGCGTCAAAATGATGGTTCCATTTGCCCTGCAGGTTTGCCGGCAGTTTTCCGGGGGCGCGGGAACTGCTGAGCAGCAGGTACCGGCCATACTGAACAAACAGGGCAATGAGGCCAAAATCCCCTTTGCCCGATTTCACGGCCGCGAGACGCTCATCCGTAGGCAGAAATTGCATGCCAGGACCGTCCAGCCGAAAATCGAACCTATTGTATTTGGGCTGGTACTCGGCTAAATGTGCACGCAGCAAATCGATATAACTGGTGGAAGCCGCTTTCCCCAGGATCCCCTCGCAACGCCGGATCGGTTCCATGTTCCTGTCGAAACTGAGCTTCTCATGATCATAGTCGGAGGCAGCGGTAAGCCTTATTTCCAGGGACTTCGCATTGTTTATTTCAATAAACTGGCCATTGGTGTTTATGGTGCCGCCCTCCTGCCTGATTTCGGCAACGGCGGCAAAACGCAGGTGCAAGCCTTCCGGTCCTTTTTTGGTCGCATCCCCACTGTCCGCGATTTGCCCGCGCATGATAATACGGTTACCCTGTACCAATAGTGATGCATCTTTCCGGCGAACCAGGGAAATCCTTCCGCTCAACCCGGGGCTACCGGCATAGCGCAGGACCAGCATGTCTGCCGGCGCAGACATGAATACAGCCCCGGCCACGGACCGGTTTCCGCGTTTGTACCGGGTAAGGTGCATTGCTGAATCGAGCGACAATGAACGGCGATACTCCGTCACACTTTCCGTGGTATCACTCCATTGAATGAACAGGTCACCCAGGGTCTGGTAAGACCGGATTTCGGGCGGTGTGCCCAGCATGCTGGACTTGGTCAGTTCGTAGGCTTCCTTGTTTTTCCCGGCAAATAGCAGTGACTGGACCTGTTTCAGACTCCCACGGGCAGCGGGGTTGAGATCATTGATCCGGCTGCCAGCCCAGATGGTTTCTTCGTTGACCTGGATGCGTTCCTCGTTGGGATTGCCGAATACCATCGCCCCCATCCGCCCGTTGCCAACCGGCAGGGCTTCGGTCCAGGTCCTGGCCGGCTGCCGGTACCAAAGCGAAGATGAAACCTGCCCCAGGGCAGGACAAAAGACAAGGAGGATAACACAGAATGGGAGGATATGCTTCACCGCTACAAGATATTATTTGTTTGGCAAGGCGAAGGCCAGGTAACTATCTCCACTCTTTGTTCCCAGCTTTCCGCCCCCACAGGCGATAACCAGGTATTCACGCCCGCCGATGGAATAAACGGACGGCGTGGCATAGCCTGGCGCCGGCAGGTTATATTCCCATAGCATCTTACCGGTCATTTTATGAAAAGCACGGATCTTACTGTCCTTTGTTGCCGCGATGAAAACCAGGCCCCCGGCGGTGACAACGGGACCGCCATAGTTCTCGGTTCCGGTAATGATTCCCCTGGCTTTGAACGCGGGGTCTTCGCCCAACGGCACTTTCCATTCAAGCGCCCCGGTGTTCAGGTTGATGGCATTCAGGCTGCCCCATGGCGGACGGATGGCGGGATATCCCTCCTTGCTGAGGAATTTGTTATACCCGGTAATGCCATAAGGCAATTGGAGGAAGCTGTCCACTTTCTGTGGGGGGAACTTTTCCTGTTGAACAGAAGCCTGGTCGAGCAATACGGAAACGATGGCTTTCTTATCAACCTCACTAAGATGCCGGAAGGAGGGCATCATGCGTCTCCCGCTGTTCAGCAGCGTCAGCAGCCCGGTTGCATTGTATTTGATCTTAACGGAGTCAAGCGAGGGGTAATTTCCCGTTCCTTTCCGGTCCGCACCATGACAGGCCATGCATTGCTGGATATACAAACGTTGTCCCGCCTGGCCGAAATTTTCTCTTTCGGCCACCTGCGGTTTATCCACCATGGTGAGCACCCAGGCCATCTCGTTGGCGTTTACATACAGCATGCCTGTGGCCGGGTCGAAGGCCGGGCCTCCCCATTCCGCCCCGCCATCAAAACCTGGCAACACGATGGTGCCCTGCCTGGAAGGCGGCGCATACATATGATCCTTCCGGTAACCAGACCAGCGCCGGCGGATGTCTGAAACGGAACTGTCCGGGAGCAGGTTATTGAGCTCAGTTTCGGGGAAGGATTGGCGAACAAAGGGCTGAGGCAGCCGGGGAATGGGCTGGGTTGCCGAAAGCTTCTCCCCTTTCAGCTCCGAATCGTGGGGCACGGGCTGCTCATCCACCGGGAACAGCGGACTGCCTGTTTCGCGGTCCAGCAGAAAAACAAAGCCCGTTTTGGTGGGCTGCGCCACGGCGTCAATCTTTTTTCCATTATGCGTTACCGTTACCAATGCTGGCGCCGTGGGGAGATCGCGGTCCCAAACATCATGGTGAATGCTCTGAAAATGCCAGATCCTCTTTCCGGTGGCGGCGTCCAGGGCCAGGAGACAGTCGGCATATAAGTTATCGCCCGTCCTTTTCCCCCCGTAAAAATCAAAGGAGGCAGAACCCGTGGGGACGAAGACAATTCCCCGTTTCTCATCCAGGCTCATCCCGCTCCAGTTATTGGCGCCGCCGATCCGCAGGTATGCATTTGGATCATCCCAGGTTTCGTGGCCGGGTTCCCCGGGTTGCGGGATGGTATGAAAAATCCAGGCCCTCTTACCGGTGCGCACATCAAAGGCGCGGATATGGCCGGGTGCGGCGGCCGGGCCTTCATCCACCCGGCTTCCCATGATGATGAGATCCTTGTACACCACACCGGGCGAAGTAGCAGTGATAAAAAGTGCCCGGGTGTCCCGATCCAGTCCTTCGTGCAGGTCAATTTTTCCGCCCTGCCCGAAACTGCTGACAGGCCTGCCTGTAACCGCATCGATCGCATACAGATCTGAACCGGCCGTATAAAAGATTCTTTTGTCTGTTTTGCCGTCGGTCCAGTAACTGACCCCGCGGCAATTATTCATGATGAAAAAGGAATTTTTGCTGCCCCTGATGGTATCAAAAGGATTAAAAGACCATTTGGCTGCACCGGTGGCCGCATCCAGGGCAAACAATTTCATCTGCGGCGTAGTACCATAGAGAACATGGTCAATGATGATCGGGTTACACTGTATCTGGGAATGGTTAACGGTGTCGGCATCGCCCGTATGATATTCCCAGGCGGGTTCAAGCAAGTGTACGTTACCCGTATCGATCCGCGCCAGGTTGGCGTACCGCGTGTTTTCAGCACTGCCGCCATACACCGGCCAGTCAAGGTCTTTTCGAACATCCTGTTTGCAGGAAAACAGGAAAATTAGCGGGCAGCAGATTAGTCGGTGAACCACTCGGAAAATCATGAAAGGAATATACTAAGAAAGAGTGATTCGCAAACGGGGAATGAAAAGGTCATCGATACCTCTACCTTCAAAAATCGCATTTCTCACTTTTCAACTTTCTCCCGCACGAGGGCCAGGTCTCCATACTCCACGGTCAAAGGCATGCTTCCCAACTGAACGATGGCCTTTTTGCCGCGGATTTCAGAGAGGGTCCCCACCTGGTTATTC
>JALOMP010000012.1 GCA_025455365.1 Chitinophagaceae bacterium
TGCGATTTCTGATTTCAGCAAGGCCGTCACGTCATTGTTCGGCAATATCAATATGGGCGGATGGCTGATCGGCCTTTTGAGCCTGGTGGTGGGCGCCTTTGGCATTGCGAACATCATGTTCGTCACGGTTCGGGAACGCACTCCGTTCATCGGGCTTAAAAAGGCGATCGGCGCAAAGCGAAAAACGATTCTCATGGAATTCCTGCTGGAGAGCGCATTCATCTGCATCATCGGCGGTCTCATCGGTATCACATTGGTAATCATACTATCCAGCATCCTGTCCGGCATATTCAATTTCGCCATTTCCGTTTCACCGAATATCATGGGGCTCGCCATTGGCATCTGTGTGTTTATCGGTATCATGGCGGGAATCATCCCCGCGATTATCGCCGCACGCATGGACCCCGTAGTAGCCATACGGTCTAAATAAAAGCCTGCAAGTGTCATTCCTACGGCAGTTTCCGGAATTCCCGTCATTTCAAAGACGTGAGAATCAGACCCTTAATTTTTAAGTTTCCGGACATAAAATATAGCCTCTCCAGAGGACGTTTTCTTACTTGGAAGAATTCGCCATGTATATGGGGATTATCCTGAACATTTTACTACCCTATAAATTAATCCGATGTTCAAACTCATCTACGCAGCATTGATGTTGCTATTCTCCACCGCCATGTTCCTGTTCAATAAGAACAAACCCTCGATGGTTTGCAGGTACGAACTATCAGGCATCGTTAAGGAAGCCAAAGGTAACCAGGGACTGTCGCTCTACATCGAGGGACAGGATCAGAAAAAGTATGTCCCGCAAATCGAAAGTGAAAACATTGTGATCGTCTCGGGCACCAGGATCAAAGTATGTTACGACAAGTCGCAGGTAATGCCCGACCAGACCGTCCGAATAAGGATTAATGACGTGGTATACTTACCTTAGCGGGCTGAATGCCCAATCCCGTTTACATCCTCGCTATTGAAAGCAGTTGTGATGAGACCAGCGCATCCGTATGTGTGGATGGAAGGATTTTGTCCAATGTTATCGCCACCCAGGATGTCCATCGGAAATATGGAGGCGTTGTCCCCGAACTGGCAAGTCGCGCTCATATGGAACATATCGTTCCCGTAGTGCAGGCGGCGCTGGATGAAGCAAACTGCCCGTTGGCATCCATGCATGCCGTTGCCTTCACCCAGGCACCCGGACTGATAGGATCCCTGCTTGTTGGAGCCGGCTTCGCCAAATCCATCGCCCTTTCGCTCGATATACCCCTGATCGCGGTGCATCATATGCAGGCACATGTGCTGGCCAATCTCATCGGGGATCCCAGGCCCGCATTCCCATTCCTGTGCCTCACCGTGAGCGGCGGCCATACTCAAATAGTGCAATGCAACAGTCCGCTGGATATGCATGTACTGGGTGAAACATTGGATGACGCGGCGGGCGAAGCATTTGATAAATCAGCCAAGTTACTGGGCCTCCCCTATCCCGGCGGTCCATTGATAGATCAACATGCCCGGAATGGCAATCCCGCCAGATTTGAATTTCCTGAACCGCAGATCCCAGGTCTCGATTTCAGTTTCAGCGGAGTTAAGACTTCCATTTTGTATTTCCTGCAGGATCAGCAAAAGCGCAATCCTTTGTTTGTGAACGAGAACCTGGACGATATCTGCGCATCCATACAGCATCGAATTGTCACCATCCTGCTCCACAAACTGAAAAAAGCAAGTTTGCAAACAGGCATCCGCGAGATTTGTCTCTCGGGTGGTGTTGCCGCCAACAGCGGCCTGCGATTGGCCTTTGACGAACTGGGTAAAAAAATGCATTGGAACACATACATTCCCGCGATGCAGTATTGCACGGACAATGCCGGGATGATTGCCATCACGGGCTATTACAAATACCTCGCGGGGGATTTCAGTTCACTGGAAACCAGCGCTTCCGCCAGGGCCGCCTGGTAATGACGGCAACCCTATCAATCATCGATATCTAATAGCCGATGGGAAATCCATTCTTCAGGTTCAAACAATTTGAGATCCGACAGGATCGCTGCGCCATGAAGGTGAGCACGGATGCCTGCCTGTTTGGTGCCTGGCTGGCGGCCCGCCATTTGCCGGCTGGGCGTGTGCTGGATATTGGCTGTGGAACCGGCCTGCTGATGGCGATGCTCGCACAGGATTCCGCTCACCGTTTGACGGGCATCGAAATTGATCCGGACGCGGCCCTGCAGGCTTCAGAAAATATGGCATCTACACCCTGGCCGGAACGACTGCAGGTTTTGCAGGGCGATGCGCGGACGCACGATTTTCAGGATCAATTTGATTTTATAATCAGCAACCCTCCCTTCTATGAAAACCAGTTGCGAAGCGATGATGCAAAAGCCAATCTCGCCAGGCACAGCAGCAGCCTGAACCTCGATGATCTTGTCTTAACGGTTAAAAAAAACCTGGCGCCAAAAGGTTACCTGGCGATACTCCTGCCTTTTAGCCGGACTGAAGACTGGATTGTACTGGCAGGTATGCATCAGCTCAGGCTGGTACAGCAACTGGATCTACGGCAAACGAATGCCCATGAATGTTTTCGATCCATGATGCTTTTCCAGGAAACCTTTGGTGGTCAGACAACAAGGGACGTACTCGTTATCCGGGATGGCAACGGCAACTATACGCAGGAAACCGTTCAACTCTTACGTCCTTACTATCTCTACCTGTGAATGCCAATGCCCGCATAATCCTTCATATAGGCATAGTGTTCGGAAAGCAACCCTTTCTTTACCATCGTGGCCCGGTCCAGTGCCGGACTGCCAGTACCGATCAGGTCGCTAAGCACATATTTGATTAACTGTTCGCCGAAATAGCGGGATGCGTCCCGCGGGAGTTCATTGGGCAGGTTACCCACGGCCATGATGTCCACGGAACCCGGAAGGTATGGCGCTGTTTTTTCCAGGGTCTGACGGTCTACGCCATACACGGGATCTTCGATGCGATGGTCTCCCAGGTTGATCGGCACGGATCCATTTGCGTCGTCCGTGATATCCGCAATCGTCTGGATACGAAAACGGGGATCTTTTACAAGCTCCTTTTCAAAAAGCCGGGGAATGCGTTGCTCCCAGTACACCCCGTTCATGAGGATATCCGATGAAAATGCATAGGGCTCAAAAACGGAGCGATAGCGGTCCGGGTGCTCGTGAAATTCATCGCGACTATAGGACCCCGTTAGCTTGTGCGTGTACAGGTCGCCGCCCTTGAGTTGTACATAGGCGGGATATGGAAATTCCCGGGACAGGAATTCGTCCGGTTCCACCTCATGAATACCCATGAGGTTCATGATCTCCAGCACCCCGTGCGCTACCCGCCCCGAACCCGTGATGGCAATTTTAACATTGGGCAACTTGATTCCGAAATAGGTATGGATGAGTTCCCGGAAACTGCGTTGCTTGTATACGCGACTGAGTGAGAAGGTGCCCGTTCGGTTGCCATATGCCATCATCCCGTTATGGGCCCCCACGATGCCGGCGAAGAATCCGAAACCGATGATTCGGGTACCATCTTCGTGTTCCAGGCATTCATAGTCTACGAGGGTGATGCCCTTATCGATCACTGTTTTAAATAGATTCCTGTTATGGGGTTGTAATTTCCGGGTATGCGAAAAGAAAAGGTAAGTCTTGCCAGGGATTAACTGTTCGGGGGGAACTTCTTTTATACCCAACAGGATATCACAACCGGACATGTCATCCACTACGTCAACGCCGGCCCGTTGGTACTCCTGGTTGGAAAAACACCGGTCGTCAGAGGCTTCTGCCAGTATACGGACGCCCATGGATTGCATATGTATCCACTTGCATTGGGCCGGTGTCAGGGCTACGCGATTATCAGGGGGTAATTTCCCCTCCCTGATCAGGCCGATGGTAATCATGTTGGGTAGTTGGGTCAGGCCCAAAGCTACGCCATTCTGAAAATGCCCACCGGGGATTCGGGAGATAAATTATTGTATGGTTGGGGCGAATTGGCTAATATTGCACCCCGGTTGGCAAATGCCCGGCCAGCCCAGATGGCGGAACTGGTAGACGCGTCAGACTCAAAATCTGGTATCCGCAAGGATGTGCAGGTTCGATTCCTGTTCTGGGCACCAAGCCTTTCGGTAAAATCCGGAAGGCTTTTTTTATGGATGCGCCCCTATCCCCAAAGACCTGGCAATTTGGGAAATCCCAAACGGCCATACAGTATCCGCAAATCTCCGGGATTTAACCGTTATATAGGGAAGATATGCCGGGAATCATTGGCCGTTAGTTTCCGCCCACTTACATTTACCCAAAACGACCAGGCAGATGCCACAAAAAGGACGGTTTTTTTTGTACGGGTTAGTGATGTGCATGTTCTTTACCGTTAGCCTGTCTCCAACCCGTGCGCAAATCAGTCGGCCAAAAGAAGTTAACCACCAGATCCAGACCTGGGTTTCCATAAACAGCCTGTTCCGGCTCAACCCGAACTGGGGCGTACTGGCCGATTTCCATATCCGGCGAAATGACTTTGTGGAGGACCCGAGTTTTTATTTCCTGCGCTTGGGTGCCAACTATTGGATTAAGGATAACATGACGGCAGCTCTAGGTTATGGGCATACCTGGTTTGCACCGATCCGGGAAGACGGGAAAACCTGGACGAACGAAAACCGGGTCTACCAGCAATTTCTTGTCGGCTCCTCCATGGGCAGAACCGGCATTACGCAGCGTGTACGGAACGAGCAGCGATGGGTCCAGCTGGCGGAGAATGACCAGCTAACGGGAAAAACCAGGTTTGCGAACCGCGTGCGGTACCTGGCCAGTTTTAACTTCCGTATATTCCCCAAACCGGGAGCGCCGACGCTGGTGCTGGCTGATGAAATCCTGGTGCAGTTCGGGAAGGATGTTGTCTACAATACTTTCGACCAGAACCGATTGTTCATCGGCATAAACAAGAAAGTCAATCCGCGACTGAGTTTTGATTTTGGCTATATGAATGTATACCAGCAGAAGATCACGGGATACCAGTATGACATGAACCATACCATCCGGCTCTTTTTTTACTATAACGGGGGAAGGAATAAAGAAGGCCATACACCGGCTACGGGTCACCATGATGAATAAGTGGCCATGCCAGGCATCACTCGAAATATGTAAACCAAGATAAATTCATGGAAACAGTCACTCAAATCCTGCGTGCGCATGCAGAACTGGCGGTCTTCCTGACCCTGGCACTTGGATTCCTGATAGGTCGTATTCACATTGGGAATTTTAAAGTGGGCCCTATGCTGGGTTGTCTTTTTGCCGGGATGATCATTGGCCAAATGGATATACCGGTGCCGCCTGTGGTGAAAATCATTTTCTTCGACCTGTTCCTTTTCGCCACCGGGTATAAAGTGGGGCCACAGTTTTTCTACGGATTAAAAAAGGACGCGTTGCCTCAACTGGCCCTGACGGTGATCATCTGCACGGCCTGCCTGCTTACCGCCTACTTCACGGCCCTCATTATGGGATATGATGTGGGTACCGCAGCAGGCCTGCTGGCTGGCGCCTTCTCTGAATCCACGGTCATAGGTACGGCCGGCGATGCCATACAGAAACTATCCATTCCCGATGCGGAAAAATTACAGTTGATCAATGCCATTCCCGTGGCTTATGCGGTTACATACCTTGTAGGAACAACCTCCCTTGTCTGGTTTCTTTCATCCATGGCACCAAAAATCCTGCGGATTGACCTGGGTGCAGAAAGCAGGAAACTCACTGAAAAATTTCTTGGGGGCGCAAGGCCTGGGTCGGGCATGAACACCGCATACCGGGAGTGGGTCCTTCGGGCAATACAGGTTAGTGGTAAGCCATGGGCGGGCATGTCTGTCGCAGACATCGAAAAATCCCTGCCAGGCAAACGAATCATCATCGAGCGAATCCGGAAGGACGGTTCCGTCATGGACCCGGAAGATCATACCATTATTGATGACGGAGATGTGGTAGTGGTTGCCGCCAGGCAGCGAGTAATGGTGGAAGATCTGTCGGGCATCGGGGCGGAAGTGGACGACCGGGAATTGCTTGATTTCCCGATGACAACCATGGATATCGTCATTACCGAAAAAGGCATTGCCGGGAAATCCCTGGTGGAAGTAGCGGAAACGCATGCCGATGGGATCATGCTGAACAAGCTTTTGAGGGGCGGACAGGAAATGCCTTTCGAACCCGGAACCATCCTGCACAACGGAGATATACTGACCATTTCGGGAAGACAGTCGGACGTGGAAAAAACCTCCCGCCAGCTGGGTTTCCGCGAACTGGCTACCAACAATACGGATATAATTTTCGTCAGTCTCGGCATTGTACTGGGCGGTCTCATTGGATTGCTTACACTGGATATCAGTGGCATCATGATTACCCTGAGCACCAGCGGGGGCGCACTGGTCATGGGCCTGATATTTGGCTGGGTGCATTCCAAAACCCCGGCTTACGGGAAAATCCCGGAAGCCGCCCTGTGGATATTTGATACCATGGGCCTGGCCGTTTTCCTGGCCGTTGTAGGGCTCGGCGCCGGCCCAACCGTGATTGATGGCATACAGAAAACAGGCTTCGGCATCATCCTCGCCGGGTTGGTGGTTTCCCTGCTGCCGCATGTCATCGGGCTGCTGGCCGGGAAATACCTGCTTCGGATGAATCCGGTGATCCTGCTTGGAGCACAATCCGGCGCCGGTACCACCACCACCGGCCTGAAAGCCGTGCAGGATGCGGCGCAGAGCAAACTTCCCGTACTCGGTTATACGATACCGTACGCCCTGGGAAATATCCTGCTTACCGCATGGGGGCCTGTACTGGTTTCCATGATGACCTGACCCCAAAAAACCAGACGCAGCCATGAAAAATTTTCAAATGCCCCGCCTTCGTGATGTCGTTCCGGTGATCGACTGGATGCCAAGGTACCCGGTAAAATTTTTAAAAGGTGACCTGGTTGCAGGGCTGACGCTGGCTGCTTTCGTCCTTCCCGAATCCATGGCCTACGCCACGCTGGCGGGCGTACCGGCATATTTCGGCATCTACTGTTGTCTCGCAGGAGCCCTGCTTTTTGCCATATTTACCACATCAAAGCATGTGGCGGTGGGACCCACGTCTTCCATCTCCCTGATGATCGGTGCTACCGTCGCCGGTCTGGCCGGCGGCGATCCCCAGCGCTGGGCAGCCATTGCCGCACTGACGGCACTCACCGTTGCCGTGATTTGCTTAGTGGCCTATATCCTTAGACTCAGCAGCCTCGTGAATTTCATCAGCAACAGCATCCTGCTGGGCTTTAAGGCGGGTGCAGCGCTCTCCATTATGGCCACCCAATTGCCGAAGCTTTTTGGCGTGGAAGGCGGAGCGGGCAATTTCTTTTCCCGCTTGCAACACCTGGCCGGGGAATTGGGCAATACCAACAGCACGGTTCTCATTTTTGGACTGGCCGCACTGGCTGTCTTGATCCTGGGCGATCATTTTCTCCCGGGCAAGCCCATATCCCTTTTTGCCGTGATCGCAGCCATCCTGCTCGTTTCGTTTACCAGCCTCTCCGGCGCCGGACTGCACCTCACAGGGGTAATTCCCGCTGGTCTGCCTACATTAGGAAGGCCTGCCGTCCGCCTAAGCGATGTGGATGGCGTTTTACCCCTGGCACTCGCCTGTTTCCTGATGGGCTATATTGAAACCATCTCGGCGGCCAGAACATTCGCCCTCAAACACGGCTATACCATCAATCCCAGGCAGGAACTGCTTTCCCTTGGCATGGCCAACGCCGCTACCGCATTGGCCAGCGGTTACGTGGTAGCCGGGGGACTCTCACAGTCAACGGTAAACGAAAAATCCGGATCCAAAAGCCCGATGAGCCTTATCCTGTGCTCCCTTGCCCTGGCACTGATCCTCATTTTTTTTACAGACCTGCTGAAAAACCTGCCGGAAGTGATCCTGGCAGCCATTGTCATTCATGCAGTGATGGGCCTCATCAAGGTTAAAGAACTGAAACAACTTCGAAAACTCAGCACGCTGGAATTCACCATCGCCATGGTTGCCCTTGCCGGCGTATTGGTCTTCGGCATCCTGAAAGGCGTCATGCTGGCGGTGATCATCGCACTGGTGCTGTTGATCCGGAAGACCTCCAATCCGACGGTGGCAGAACTCGGCAGGATCGGTGAAACCTCCCATTACTCCGATATTATCCGGCATCCGGAAAACCGGCTGACCAACGGACTGATGATCCTGCGGCCTGAATCGTCCATCATTTATTTCAATGCGGATAGTATCCGGGAATCGATCAACAGTATGCTGGACGCCCGGAAAGATACGCGGGAGCTGATCCTGGATTTATCCTCATCGCCCCATGTGGATGTTGCAGGGTCGGCCATGCTGATAGATCTCGCCAATGCACTTGCCCGGAGAAAAATTGCGCTCAGGATCGCCTCTCCGCTTTCCGACGTTCGGGATTTGCTTCGCAAACAGGGAATGGAAGAAATCATCCAGCATATCAGCCGGCAGGACAGTGTGCATGATCTTGCAGAATCCTTCAGGAAGATGAACCCCAATATATGATTATGGTAAACAGTACCGATAAGAAATTTTTCGAACCGGAAAGGACCATTGCCGATGAAATCCGCGATTCCTATAAAGCCATGTCCGACTTATGGCAGGGCATCAGCGCGTTCTCGGATATCCCAAACTGTGTTACGGTCTACGGATCGGCGCGCTTCCAGGAAGGGCACCCCTACTATGAACTGGCAAGGGCGATGGGCGAGGCATTGGCAAAAAGTGGTTTCACCGTTATGACGGGGGGAGGTCCCGGCGTCATGGAAGCCGCCAACCGCGGCGCCAGGGAAGGGGGTGGCCTGTCCGTGGGATGTAATATCATCCTGCCTTTCGAGCAGAAACTCAATCCCTATGTGGACCGCAAGGTAGAATTTGAATTCTTTTTCACCCGCAAGGTGATCCTGCGAAAAAATTCGATCGCTTATGTTTTGATGCCCGGTGGATTCGGTACCATGGATGAGATATTCGAAGTACTTACCCTGATCCAGACAGGTAAACTCCCGCCAAGACCCGTGGTCTGCATGGGCCGGGATTACTGGAAGCACCTGGCTGTTTTCCTGAAAGAAGGCATGCTGGCCGGTGGAACCATTTCACCTGAGGACGCAGCATTATTCATGGTTACAGACGATACCGCCGAAGCCATTGCCTATATCCGGGAAAATATAGGCCGCCAACTGCCGGCCATCGCTGAAAGGCCTGACCAGGGATGACCAGCAGATATCCGAATATAAAATTACCCCTGGGTAATTGTTACCATTATCCGCCCAGCGCAATTGTCAGCAGTACCATTGAAACACCCAGGACCGTCATAGACAAGGCCATCAACCATTTATTGTACCCACCATGCTTTGCCAGCATCCATCCAGCGATAAACATCAGGAGGATGGCAACACCATTGGAAATACGCAACGCCAACTTTGCAGGCTCAAAGATTATAAAGGGCAGGGCAACCGGGAAGGTGGACAGGAAAACAAGCAGGAAAATGCCGATGGCAATCTTAATATCTTTCCAGCTAATACGGACTTTCATTTGTGTTTCCGGAAGATCAAGCAGTCGTGTCCGGAGTAGCTCCATATCGTCTTCGGTCAGCACCTTTGACAATACCGGGGGCAGGGCGTCGGCAATAAAAGCCCGGGACTTTTCCGGGTCGCCGGATCCCTTGATAAATCGTAAGATCCTGGCCCCGTGACCCCTGCGGGCCATTTCCCCCAGGATAAACATGATGGCATCGACGAGCCCCCAGGCTATGTTGCAACCGATGGCACCAACCAGCATATCGCGAACCTCATCCCGGTCTGAGTCGATTACGCTGAGGGTACAGGTGAAGGTGAGGGCCATGATCAGCCCGAAAAGTATTTCCGAGATCCGGTCTACCGGATGAATAAGTCGGCTATCCTGCTTGATATCCGGCAGTTTTGAGGCGATTGTGGGACTTTCGGGCTGGAGTCCGCCTGCCCGGTCTCGCCCAGGTGCAGATGATGGGGTCATGGAATCTTTCGTTAAACGAGGAGAGAAGATACGGAATTACAATTTTCAATCCGATCCTATTCCTTTTTATCTTTGCACCGCTTGAGGATTTCAACAAGTGAATCGAAAATTGCATGATACTACACCCCGTTGATACTGTTGATAGTATCACGCCGGACAGGTTCCGGCAGGAATATTATCTACCCATGCGCCCGCTCGTGGTCAGGGACATTGCCAAAAAATGGCCTGCATACACAAAGTGGAATTGGGATTATTTCCGCCAGGTGGTAGGTCAACAGAAAGTTGGCTTATACAATAATGTCAAAAGTGACGCTTACACGCCCATCAATACGGCGGATGATTATAAAACCTTCGGGGAATATATTGACATGATTGAAAAAGGTCCGGCCGAATGGCGGATATTCCTGTTCAACATCTTCGACCATGCGCCGCAACTGAAGAATGACTTTATTTGGCCCGATCACCTCATGAAAGGATTTGTGAAGCGATATCCCATGCTTTTCACGGGAGGCCAGGGCAGCATCACCCACATGCATTTCGATATCGACCTCAGTCATATCCTGCATACCCAGTTTGCCGGGCGTAAACGCGTGCTGCTTTTTCCCTTCGAAGAGCAGCACAAGCTATACCGGAAGCCATACGAGGTCCTGAGCCTGGTGGATTTCACACATTATTACCGCCCGGACAGCAAGATCGATTATGAAAAATACCCGGCCGTTAAGACGGCCAGGGGCTTTGAAATAACCCTTGAACACGGAGACACCCTGTTCATGCCCGCCGGTTACTGGCATCATATGGAATACCTGGAAAGCGGTTTTGCCATCAGCCTGAGGGCCATGCAACCGACCCTGGGTGGAAAATTGAAGGGTCTTTCCAATATCGTTCTCATGCGGAATTTCGATACACTCCTGAAAAAAACCATGCCCCACCAGTGGTATGCATTTAAAGAAAAAAAATGTTTTGAACTGGCGGAAGGTGAACGGAACTTGGTATGACCGGGGCTGAGGGTTTATTTACTGAGGCGAAGAAGGATTGGACCTGAATGCCTCGTTGAAATAGATATAATCGTACACCTGCAACTCATACCGGGCGTCCGGGTTTGTCCAGACCAGCCTGATGTCATGCACGCCGAGGTTGAGGGGGTATACCTGTGCGATTTCATGGCGCCTGACGGTAAAGCTGGTTGGGAGTTTAATGGTCTCCTTTTTCTCGCCATTAATGTATAGATCCACCAACAGTACGGCATCCGGCGCAGCTGGCTGTTTTTTCCGCGCCTCACCCCGCACCACAAACCCATCGCCCAAAAATGAAAAGCGTATAGTTTCTCCCGTCATCCGGACGGATTTCTTTTCAGCGGGCACCAGGTTGGTGAATCCCTGTTCGAAGCGCACCGCCCGTGGTACCTGAAAAGGTATGCGAACATTGTTACCCTCTACGCTTCCGCCATGCTTCCGTACATTCTCCAACGCATGTTTCAAACCAAGCTGGTACGCCCGGTTGAGTGAAATGGTCGTGTATTTGAATGGAATGTCTTCGGCGCTCCAAAGTGCGTTCTTCCAGCGTGCGGGGATCTTATCATACCCCAGCATGGTGCCCAGGATACCACCTGCCGAAGAAGGATTGCAATCAGCATCCTGGCCCGCACGCGTGGCAATCTCGAGGGTCCTGGTAAAATCCCCCTTTCCATAAAGCAGTCCCAACACCACGTAGGCGGAATTGACGGTTGCGTCAATATTGAACGGATGAAAGATCCCGTCCGGGCAACTGCGGTCTGCCGCCCACTTCCGTTGTATCTCAAACCAGGTCCGCTGCCAGTCGCCCGGCCAGTTCTTATGCCATTGGATTACATCGCTGATGCATCGATGGTAATTGGTATTTTCCGGGATCGTTTTCAGGCCTTCCTTAACCACCCATTCAATATCGTTCGAAAAAAAAGCCAGCGTATAGAGAGCTCCCAGGTAAACACCACCGTACCATCCGTCTCCATAGTTCATGATATGGCCAACCTTGTCGCTGATCTCCGAAGCCGTATTTGGCATGCCGGGGCTCATCAGCCCCGCAAAATCAGACTCAATCTGGTAGTCGATATCATCCGCATGGATATTATTTTGCCAGTGTCCTGATCCTGGTGGAGGTATACCATTGAGGATATTATAGCGTGCCGCCTGGTTTGCATGCCATCACATATAACCCGCGCGGGCGAAAGCCTGGGCAAAAGAGTCAACGGGTGCATCCAGTCCGTATTTTTCAAATACATCCACAAACGTAAGGTCCATGTACAGGTCGTCATACAACCCCGGATTGTCCAGCATGTTTTTCCGAACGAGCGAAGTATCCCATTGCAGGGCCTGGTATTGATCGATAAATGTTCCCTGGAAACGGAATTCATAGGGACCGCCGAAGGTTACGCCGATGGTTTGCCCCGCCCAGCCACCACGGATTTTGTCCTGCAGGACATACATCGGAATCTCCCGGAAATCCTGTGCACGCAGGGTGACAGAGAGCATGGAGAAGGCCAGGGATATGAAGATCGGTCGGAGCATTTTTGTTTTAAAGTAACAAAAAAAACACCGGCCGTGGCCGGTGCAGGTATATGTATCCCCTTGCTGATTTTTTTTACGACTGCTGTTGCTGGTCGAGCAGTTCTTTCTTTTCAATACGGTATGAAGAGATCAGGCCCAGTCCGCCGCCGATGCCTATAAGGGCAAACCAAAGCGCGGGATTATCTTCATCATGGAGGACATACTGGGTGATCAGGTAGGCAAGGGCCAGGCCAATACCGGCGCCAAGCAGGAGCAGGCCATTTTTCAGGTTCCGGTACGGAGCCGGCCGGTTGGCGTACTCTTTGGGATTCATACCTTTCTCAATCATTGCCATGGTTTCCCGGTTACGCAGATAAAATATTCCAAAAACCATCGCCATTCCACCGAGGGGAACCAAAATCGGGATTAAAACTTCACCGCCTTGCATAATATTCGTTTTATTGTTTTGTGATCAGTTACGCCATTAGGACTAAGGACGGGAGCCACAGGTTACAGGTAAAGGGGTAATTTTTTTGGGATATTTTGTAACTTGTTGATTATCAATATCTAGTTCGTGGTTCACGGTTCGTGGTTCATGGAGTAATTATTCTAACAGGGCTACTATTAATAAAATGGGAACATTGCCATGAACCATGAACCACGAACCATGAACCAAAATGTAACCTACCTTCATCATCCAGCGTCATATCCCCAGACATGTCCCTTGACCTGACCGATAATGAGATTATAGCCCGGGTATTGCGGGGCGACCAGCAGGCATACGGCCAGTTGGTTGGGAGGTACCAGCATTATGTATTTACGCTGGCATTCAGGCTCACGCAGTCGAGAGAGGACGCCGAAGAGATTGCACAGGATTCCTTTATAAAGGCCTACCGGTCGCTGGCGGACTTCAAGGGCGGTTCAAAGTTCAGCACCTGGCTGTACACGATCGCCCATAACACCGGCATCACCTTTTTACGGAAGAAGAAATTACCGGTACAGTCGATGGACGAGGAGAAAAACTTCCTGCAACTGGAGAACCAGGAATCCGGTTTCCAGTCGAACCAGGTTGAGGAGAAGTCAAAACACCAGATGGTGAACCAGGCCATTGCGATGCTATCTGCCGAGGATGCGCAAATTATCACCCTGTTTTACAAGGCCGACCAGAGCCTGCAGGAAATCGGCCAGGTGATGGGGCTTGACCCGAATACCGTAAAAGTGAGGCTTTTCAGGGCCAGGCAGCGATTAAAGGAAAAAATGGAGGTCTATTTCCGCGAGGAAGTGGCGAATCTCCAGTCAACATAATCAGTGAACCTTTGTAAATTTGATACAATGGAAGCGAAGCAACGGATGGAAGAACGCATTTGGGCCTATATGGATGGCCTGCTGGACGGAAAAGAAAAAGCGGCCGTGGAAAAGTTGCTTATCACCGATCCTGCGTGGAAAAGATGCCATGATTCCCTGCGGGACCTGGACCGGACCCTGCATTCCGTGTCCCTGGAGGAACCGTCCATGCGATTCACGAAGAACGTGATGGATCAAATCACTTCCTTACAGGTTGCACCGGCCACCAGGACTTATGTCAACAAGCGAATCATATATGGCATTGGCGGTTTCTTCCTATTGCTGATAACGGCCACGCTGGCCTATGTCATTCCGCAACTGGATTTCAGCCAGACAAGCCCGCAACAATTTCCCGTGAAACTGCCTTCGATGGAATTTGACTGGAGCCGATATGTCAACCCGACCACCCTCCAGGTTTTTTTCATCCTCGATGCAGTGGCGGCGCTTTTTTTCCTCGACAGGTATCTCCAGCGGAAAAAAACCGGCTGGCAAAGCGGGACTGCCAAATAGCATTCAGGATAAAATTTCCGAAAGTACTTCGTTGATGTCCCGGGCGCGGTCAAAAATCATCAGGTGACTTCCCCCCGGGATAATATGAGTGGGGCGTGTATACCTTACCGGTAGCACGATATCGTTCGTGCCGTGAATATGTATCAGATCCTGCGGTGGCTCATACCGCTGCCATTCGAGCACGGCGGTGAGCGACCAACGGATGAAATAGGGATCGGCATCCCGGATCATCTGGCGCAGCATTTCCTTGTCTTCCTTGGATTCCGTGGTGAAATATCGCCGAAGGTAAACGCCCGTCTTGATGGCGCGCACGGGTACCAGTTTCTGGAGGCGCACCCGCTGCATCCATCGGTAATAGACCGGCAGGTGGCCGGCATGCGGAATGCTGGCTACCAGGATTAACCTTCCCTGGGGGTATAACCGCACGATTTCCGCGGCGATCATGCCACCAAGCGACAGTCCCAGTATATAGAAAGGTTCGGTGGTGTCAATCTGCCCGGACATTCTGCCTGCATAGTTGGTAAGGCTTTCATCCTTATCCGGGCGCAGCCAGTTAAGGTACACCGCTTCATAGTCTGCCGGCAGTTGGATATGCCGGAAAACCCTCCCGTCTGCAGCCAGCCCGCTGATGAAATAAACTTTCACGGTACAAAATTACAACCCGGTGGAATACTGCGTGCCATCATGGTAAAAAGGCATACGCCAATGCCCTACATTTGCAACCATAACAAGACCTGATGGATATCAAGAACAACATCCTCGAAACAATCGGACATACACCGCTGATCCGCCTTAACCGCATCACCCGTGACCTGCCCTGCACGGTACTGGCCAAAGTGGATTATTTCAACCCGGGGAATTCGATCAAAGACAGGATGGCCCTGAAAATGGTGGAAGTGGCCGAAACGGAAGGCAAACTAAAGCCCGGAGGTACCATCATTGAATGTACTTCCGGCAATACCGGCATGGGCCTTGCGCTCGCTGCCATCGTAAAAGGCTACAAATGCATTTTTACCACTACGGATAAACAGTCCAAGGAAAAGATGGATATCCTCAAAGCCGTGGGAGCCGAAGTGATCGTTTGTCCCACCAACGTGGAACCGGACGATCCACGCAGTTATTATTCGGTGGCACGCAGGCTTGCCAGGGAAATACCCAATAGCTTTCATGCCAACCAGTACGATAACCTGGCTAACCGCCTTGCGCATTATGAGACTACTGGCCCGGAGCTTTGGCAACAGACGGATGGAAAAATCACGCACCTGGTGTGCACGGCCGGAACGGGCGGCACCGTGACAGGAACGGCGCAGTACCTCAAGGAGAAAAACCCGGCGATCCAGGTTTGGGCGATTGACGTGTATGGTTCATTGCTCACCAAATACTTCCGTACGGGCGAAGTTGATATGAATGAGGTACACCCCTATATATCGGAAGGTTTCGGGGAGGATTTCGTACCGGAGAACTATGATATGTCCGTGATCGATCATTTTGAACAGGTGACTGACAAAGACGGCGCCGTGATGGCGAGGCGCATCGCCCGGGAAGAAGGCCTCTTCTGCGGGTACAGCGCCGGCAGTTGCCTGCAGGGATTGATGCAGTTAAAAGACCGCCTGAAGAAAGACGACCTCGTAGCCTGCATTTTCCATGACCACGGCAGCCGGTACGTGGCAAAAATCTATAACGACCAGTGGATGATGGAGCGTGGCTTTCTCGAAGTGAAAACCTTCCGTGATATCGTCAGCGGACGCGGCAGCAAACAGAAGCTTATTACGGTTGAACCGAACCATACGGTGGCCGAAGCCGTATCGCTCATGAAAAAATATGACATTGAACATATCCCGGTCATCCATGCGGATAACCCTGTAGGATCCATCAGCGAGGCAGGGCTTTTTCTGAAAGTCTTCTCCAACCCCGATATCCGCAATGCGACAGTGGAAGCCGTCATGGAAAAACCATACCCACTGGTTGATTTCAATACCCCCGTGGAGCGCCTGAGTCACCTGATCAATAAAGAAAATGGCGCAGTACTGAGTCGCGATGAATCCGGTAATTTCCACATCGTCACCAAATATGACATTATCCAGGCACTCGCACGGTAGGGTACCCGAATTTTGCTGAAACGCAATACAGGACTGGATTTCATTCGAATCTGCCTTCCATTCTCAACATGGGTGGGCAGTCGAAATTCGTAGTTTTACGATATCCTCTTTCGAAATCATACGCTGCCAAAACAAGCAATAGTCCGAAATGCATGGTAATTCATGAAGGTTAAAAATAGGGTGAAATCGCTCTTGTGCAGGGCATGCAGCGGCTATATCTTTGTACCAGAAGTTGATTGAATAGGAAGAGATACACCTCGACCGTCCAATATCCAAAACCATCCGAAAAAACACTCAATATCCAATACCTACGAAATGGTGTTTTAAATTCCGATATCAGTCAACTTCTCCTTTAATCCAATTCCGTACAAGACCGTTTTAAATCCAAGATCCAAAAGATCCAATAACCTCCGGAAAGACCAGGGAAGGCCCACCCCAACGGGCAGTATCCAATACCGACTGAAAAGCAACCGTCCAACAGTCCTGAAACCATCCGAAAGAAATCCAACCCTGTGCAAAAACCCGTCAAACAACCCAAACTATTTGTTTGATCCGGTATCCTGAAGAAAACCAAAGCATCCAATTGTCCAAGCCAAACCTGATCCAATTCCTGATGAAGAAACTATCCTGAAAAACCACGCGGTTCATTCCGCAGTAATCCAGTCCTATGCCCAAGACCGCTGAAAGATTGGCTTCTGACAAAAATTTGGTCCCGGCCCCAAGCCGGGACTTTTTTTTACTTTCGGTGACCGATGCGGATGATCACCCTTACAGACCAAACCGGCCGGACGCTGACCCTCCCCTCTCCGGCGCGCAGGATCATTTCCGTCGTTCCGTCGCAGACCGAGTTATTATATGATCTTGGATTGGGCGAGGAAGTGGTGGGCATCACCCGTTTTTGCGTGCACCCCCGCCAATGGTTCAACCAGAAAACACGGGTAGGTGGAACCAAGGACCTGAAAATTGACCTTATCCGTTCCCTTTCTCCGGACCTCATAGTTGCCAACCGCGAAGAAAATGAAAAGCTCCAGGTAGAGGCATTGCAGGCGACTTGTCCCGTATGGACCAGCGATATTAAAAACAGCGAAGACGCATATGAAATGATCCAGGCGGTTGGCCAGCTAACGGGCAAAGAAATGGAAGCGTTTGCCCTGGTTTCACAAATCCGTGCCGCATTTCAGTCCCTGGGGAATCCGGCTCCCCTTGATTGCTTGTACCTCATCTGGAAAAATCCCTACATGGCTGCCGGCGGAGATACTTTTATCAGCCATATGCTGGAACAGGCCGGCTTTCGGAACATGCTGGCCGGGCAGCGTCGTTACCCACTCCTTACGGAAACGGACATCCAATCCCTGGAGCCGGCGGTACTGCTACTCTCTTCGGAGCCCTACCCTTTCCGGGATAAGGACCTGGCGGAACTGCAGGGGCTCTTGCCTCGGACAAGGATCCTGCTGGCGGACGGGGAAATGTTCAGCTGGTACGGAAGCAGGATGCTGCTGGCGCCGGGCTATTTCCAGCAACTCAGAATGGCTGCCGGAAAGCAGGGCGAGCCAAACTACCCTTTTCGACATTAAGCCTTATATTTGCCCGAACCAAAACAACTGACCAAATGGCTAATAAGAAAATCCTCGACCTATTGGGCGATAAGGCTGATTACCTTCTTGGACATACCTGCAAAACCATCGATAAATCAACCATCACACTGCCATCTCCGGATCATGTGGATTCCATCTGGATCAACAGCAACCGTAATAATAATGTATTGAAGAATTTCCAGTGGCTGCTGAACAATGGCCGACTGGCTGGTTCCGGTTACTGTTCCATCTTCCCCGTAGACCAGGGCATTGAACACAGCGGCGGTTCCGCGTTCTCCCCCAACCCGATCTATTTCGATCCTGAAAATATCATCAAACTGGCCATCGAAGGCGGCTGTAACGGGGTGGCTTCCACCTATGGCGTACTGGGCATTATGAGCCGCAAATACGCGCACAAGATTCCGTTCATTGTCAAGATCAACCACAATGAGTTCCTGAGCATGCCGAACCGTTTCGACCAAACCATGTTCGGCACCATCAAGAGCGCATGGAACATGGGGGCTGCCGGTGTTGGCGCAACCATTTACTGGGGTTCTGCCGAAAGTGCCCGCCAGCTCAGAGAAGTGGCAGAAGCATTTGAATACGCACACGAGCTGGGATTGATGACCATTCTCTGGTGCTATACCCGCAACAACGGCTTCAAGGTGGATGGCGTGGATTACCATACTTCCGCCGACCTTACCGGCCAGGCCAACCACTTGGGCGTTACCCTCCAGGCAGACATTATCAAGCAGAAACTTCCCACGAATAACGGCGGCTACCTCGCCACCAAGCACGGGAAAACCTCACCGCTGGTATATGAAAAACTGACCACGGACCATCCCATCGACTTGACCCGTTACCAGGTGCTCAACTGCTACAACGGACGAGTAGGACTGATTAACTCCGGCGGAGAATCCAAGGGAATGGCAGACCTGGCAGAATCTGTTTACACGGCTGTCATTAATAAGCGTGCCGGCGGTATGGGACTGATTCTTGGCAGAAAGGCTTTCCAGCGCCCCTTCGCGGAAGGTGTCGAAATCCTACAGGCCACGCAGGATGTATACCTCGATGAAAGCATCACCATTGCCTGATCTGCGGATCAGGTTGTGTTATTGACGAAAACGCGCAGAGGGTCAGGGAACACACCATTAAATTGACATGCAATGGCACTTAACTACGAGGAAGACTACGATGAGCAGCTGAATGCAGACAGCAGCAAGCATGAGCAAAGCAGCTGGTTCAGGCGGAGAAAGAAAGGCATCAGCACCAGCACCTCAGAAAAAAAGGAAGCACCCGACGGCCTGTGGACCAAATGCCCGCAGTGCAAATTCACCTGTACCACACAGGACCTGAAGGAGAACATGTATGTATGCCCTTCCTGTAATTACCATCACAGGATCGGCAGCGTGGAATATTTCGAAATCCTGTTCGACGAAAAGCAGTTCGAGGAACTTTTTTCACAGGTCCGATCCATCGACTACCTGGGGTTCAACGACCTTAAGCCCTATAAGAAAAGGCTGGAAGAAGCGTATTTTAAGACGGGCCTTCACGATTCCATCACGGTGGCTCGTGGCAAGGTAAAGGAAAGCGACCTGGTGGTATGCTGTATGGATTTCAATTTCATCGGTGGTTCCCTCGGAAGCGTGATGGGTGAGAAAATAGCCCGTGCGGCGGACTATTGCAGGAAATACCGCATTCCCCTGATGATCATCAGCAAAAGTGGCGGCGCCCGTATGATGGAAAGTGCTTTTTCCCTGATGCAGTTGCCCAAGACGCTGGGAAAACTCTCGCAGTTGTCAGATGCCGGCATCCCCTACATATCCCTTTGCACGGACCCAACCTACGGAGGCACTACCGCTTCCTTTGCCATGGTGGGCGATATAAACATGGGCGAACCGGGAGCCATGATCGGATTTGCCGGGCCACGCGTAATCAAGGAAACCATTAAAAAGGACCTTCCGGAAGGATTCCAGAGTTCTGAATTCATGATACAGCACGGCTTCCTGGACATGATCGTAAACCGCAAGGATCTGCGGGAAAGGATCGCCACCCTGATACACCTCTTCAAGCATTAAGCCGGATCCCGGGAGGAACCTTTGCGCATGGAAATCAAGAACAGATCCGCATATTACGAGTATGCGATTGAGGACAAATGGGATGCAGGATTGGTGCTGACAGGAACCGAGGTGAAATCATTGCGTGCAGGAAAGGCAAGCTTTAACGACAGTTACTGCATCATCCACCACGGCGAACTTTGGGTAAAAAGCCTGCATATCGCGGAGTACTCCTATGGTACATATGCTAATCATGACCCTTTGCGCGATAGAAAACTTCTCCTGCAGAAACGGGAACTTCGGAAAATTGAAACCCGGCTGAAAGACAAAGGATATACCATTATCCCCCTACGCATCTTTTTCAGTGAATCCGGAAAGGCAAAAATGCAGATCGGCCTGGGAAGGGGTAAGAAACTACATGATAAAAGGGCTGCCATCAAGGAAAGGGAAATTCAAAAGGAAATCAAACGATTCCTTAAATAATTCAAAAACCATCTAAAAACGAGTCTGCTGAGGCCTGCAAACCCACACCGGCACGATATTTTCACGTATTTTGGCAGTATGAAAACGCTGTTCACCCTATGTACTATCCTGGCGGTTCAATTCCTCCAGGCACAAGAGATTGCCGGCGGGTGGTATGGACGGGGAGACGTAATGGTTGATGGAAATCACAGCAACTACCTGGCTGAACTCAACGTCAAACAGCGGGGAAATGAGATAGAGGGTATCATGGGATATTATTTCAGGAATACCTACCAGAGTTTTTACGTGCGTGGAAAATACAACCCCAACACCCGCACCGTTTCGATCCGAGATATCCCCGTCTTATACT
>JALOMP010000389.1 GCA_025455365.1 Chitinophagaceae bacterium
GACATGGTGGAAGTCCACGGGGCGATTGACGTTTATGTTACCCAGGGACCGCAGCAGCCCGTGCGGATCGAGTGCGATGAAAACCTGGTGAAATACATTATCGTGGAAGAACACGGCGGTGAGCTGGAAGTGCGTACGAAGTCGGGCGTGAGCCTGAGCCCCACCCGCAAGATGAAAGTACACGTGACGGCGCCAAAGTATGAGAAACTCCGGGTCACCGGGGCCTGTAATATCATCGGCGAAAATAAAATCACTTCTCCGGAGAGGCTTGAAATTGAGGTCAGCGGCGCAGGCAATATCCGCATGGATGCCGATGCACCGGACCTGAAAGCCGGTATTTCCGGTGCCGGCAAGGTGCAGCTCTCGGGCAAAACACGTGACTTTGAGTTGCGACTTTCAGGCGCCGGGAAAGCCAATTGCTATGATATGCTTTCAGAGAACACAAAAGTTGAAATTTCCGGCGCGGGGGCCGCGGAAGTGTATGCCAGTGTGACCCTGGACGCGGAAGTGAGCGGTGCCGGCAATGTACGCTACAAAGGCGGTGCCCCCGAGGTTAAGCAGCGGGTAAGCGGCGCCGGTAGTGTGAAGAAAGTGGACTAATCGGGGTAATATCCTCAGAATCCATCTTTTCAGGCGGGTCCGGCGAAATTTCGTGAATTTTACAGGATATGGACCGCAAGGAAAGATGGATTTTGTTTTTACTGGCAACCCTGAATTTTACCCATATCCTGGATTTCATGATCATGATGCCATTGGGGAATTTCCTGATGCCGCATTTCAATATCAGCCCGTCTTATTTCAGCACCATCGTGGCGGCCTATCCCATCACGGCATTTTTCTCCAGTATCGTATCGGCATTTTATGTGGATCGTTTCGATCGCAAGAAAGTGTTGTTGCTGGCCTATGCGGGCTTCCTGCTCGGAACCCTTTGCTGCGGCATCGCCCCGGATGCCTGGTTCCTGATGCTGGCCCGGATCCTCACGGGTCTTTTTGGCGGATTGATCGGCGCACAGATCCTGTCCATCATCGCCGATGTATTCCCGTATGAAAAAAGAGGCAGGGCGATGGGATCCATTTTCATGGCATTCGCCGCGGCATCGGTTTTTGGCGTTCCCTTCAGTTTATACCTGGCTGGACTTTTCAGCTGGCATGCGCCGTTTTTTTTCATCGTGGGTCTCGGCGTCCTGGTCATGCCCATGATCTACCGCTTTCTCCCGTCCATGACGCATCACCTCTTGCCGGGGGAAACGAGGGTGCCTGTGTTGACCATCCTGGGCGCCATCATACATAATAAAAGCCAGCTGAATGCCCTGTTGCTGTCCGGCATGCTCATGTTCGGGCATTTCCTCCTGATCCCTTTTATCAATCCGTTCATGGAATTCAACAAGGGGTTCACCAAGAACCAGACTCCGCTGGTACCTATCCTCCTGATCACGAACATGCCCGACTGGCCATTGTATGCAACCCTGGGTGTGTTTGGATTCTGGTTCGCGGCGTCCACCAGCAGAAATATCCCCGTGCAGGCCATGATCAGCACGGTGGTGATCCCTTCTGAGCGGGGACGGTTCATGAGTTTCAATTCATCCTTTCAGCAACTCTTCACGGGTATGGCATCCCTGGTGTCCGGGATGATGGTGTCCAAGGCCGCCGACGGACGGATTCTGCACTATGAGCGGGTGGGATACCTGAGCGCGCTGGTAGTGGCAGGATGTATCTACCTGGGATACCGACTG
Organism: Chitinophagaceae bacterium; assembly: GCA_025455365.1. GTDB lineage: Bacteria > Bacteroidota > Bacteroidia > Chitinophagales > Chitinophagaceae > Pollutibacter. The sequence goes on from JALOMP010000389.1 coordinate 1,734, forward strand.
GCAAAAAAGCAGGGACTGCAATAGAGGGTTATCCCGGCGTGGATCCCGGTTTATAGAATGGAATTTTAAGGGTCTGGGTAAAATCCACCACCTGGTTATGAAGGATGGCAGGGTACCAGCCTGGTATCGATTGCAGCAGGCGGGTCACTTCATCCGAAAGCAGTTTGTCCGGCGTATTCAGGTATTTAACGTCCCTGAGTTTGCCTTCTTTGGTGATGGTGAACTGCACTTCCACGATCCCCTGGATATTTTTGTCGAGGGCTTCTTTGGGGTAATACAGGGAATCCACGATGTATTTCTGCAAGCCCCCGTATCGCCCCATGATGGTAGGCGGCAGTTCAACGCTGCAACTGTTGCCGGTGGATTTTCCGCTGGAATCAAAGCATTCAAGCGAACGCAGGTTGCCGATGGTGTATTTTTCAATCGTGGAAGGCTTGCCGTTAGGATAGTACCAGGTCCAGCTGCTGTCTGCATATCCCGCTATATAGTAGCCTTCATGGAAAAGCAGGCCGTTTTCGTGCCAGCCTTTTGACTTCCCGGTCTTAATACCATCAGAAAATGCCACGGAATCCTTCATCTGGCCGTTGGGATGCCAGCTTATCCACAGGCCTGTCTGCCGATTGACGGAATAATTACCTGTTACCTGTGCCTGGCCGCTGGGGTAATAAAAGGCAAACAGCCCGTCGCGGATCTTTAGCGACTTATCGCGATACGTGCCCGTCATCACCAGGTGCCCGACACTGTCGGTCACCACGGCACCCCACCCGTTCTTCACGGGGTAGACTTTCCCGGTATGGGCGCCTTCTGGTTTGGCAACCGGTTCCAACCCTGCGCTGAAATAACGTAGAAGCGTATCCGATTTTTGGGCCTTCAGGGTACCCGCGGCCATCAACAGCAGGATCAGTAGTCTCCGTTTCATAGGCAACAATTTACTCAATCTCCGGCATTTGGAAGGCCTGGTATTGTCTCGCGTACACATTCCGGTAGTAATCGGCCGCTGCCGGATGAGCGGGCGATGGTGCGTCATCAAACAGTGATTTATTTATGGATGTTGATCAGTTCCGTTTCGCCGTATTTCCATTTGTTCCTGTATCGTTTTGCATATAGGAACTTTCCTCCCGGGTCATAAAATTTCCATTCTCCGGTCCGTACCTGTTGTTCAAACAGCCCGATGCCCCGGATTTGCGTCCCTTCTTCCCAGACGGTCCACAAACCCTCCCGGAGACCATGTACATAGTGCCCCGAGTCTTTGCGGTTGCCGTTTGGGTACCAGGTTTCCCAGGGACCTTCCGGCTTGTCCTTTACC
>JALOMP010000173.1 GCA_025455365.1 Chitinophagaceae bacterium
ACCCAGGAACTCAGACATGAAATTCTTCATGCTCGGGCCTCCTTCCGATACCACCTGGGATCCGAGTTTGGTCTTTGTCTGCGACTCAAAAACCGGCTCCTGCACGCGTACCGATATGGCGGCTACGATACTCTGGCGGATATCTGTGGCGTCATAATCCTTTTTATAAAAATCACGAATGGTCCGCACGAAGGCTTCCTTGAAAGCCGCCACATGGGTACCCCCCTGGGTGGTAAACTGGCCGTTGACGAAACTATACAGGTCCTCCCCGTATTCATTGTTATGGGTAAAGGCGATTTCAACGTCTTCACCCTTGAGGTGTATGATGGGATACCGGATTTCGTCCTCATTGGATTTCCGCTGGAGTAAGTCAAGCAGGCCATTCCTGCTCAGGAATTTCTTGCCGTTGAAAATGATCGCGAGCCCGGCATTGAGGTAACAGTAGTTCCAAATCTGGTTTTCGAGGTATTCATTGATGAAATGGAAATTCCGGAAGACGGACCCGTCAGGTATAAAAGTGACCATCGTCCCATTCGATTCCCCGGATTTAGCCTCCTTATGTTCCCTGACCAATACGCCCCTTTCAAATTCCGCCGTTTTTTCCTTACCCTCGCGAAAAGAAGTAACCTTGAAGTAGTCACTGAGCGCGTTGACGGCTTTGGTACCAACCCCGTTCAGGCCAACACTTTTCTGGAAAACCTTAGAATCATACTTGGCACCGGTATTGATTTTGCTCACCACGTCCACCACTTTGCCCAGGGGAATCCCCCTCCCGTAATCGCGGATGCTTACCGTATTGCCTTCAATCGTTAACTCAATCTGCTTACCATAGCCCATCGTATGCTCGTCTATACAGTTGTCGAGCACTTCCTTCAGGAGCACATAAATACCATCGTCCGCGCTGCTGCCGTCGCCCAGCTTGCCAATATACATGCCGGGCCTGAGCCGGATATGCTCCCGCCAGTCGAGGCTTCGGATAGACGATTCATCATAGTCAAAAAGGGCGGATTCCAGTTCTTTTGCCATAATCTTCTGTGTTTTCAGCTGGTCTGCGGTTCTTTTGCAAAGCTAATAAATTTAGCAATCAGCCGAACAGACAAAGATAACCCCTGTTCCATGGCTTGGGGAAAGGTCTTATCAACGGGCTGTGAATAACCCGTCAGAATCCTGTTTTGGTAAGAAATTTAGCATTTTGATGCCTGGGTGATTGGTAATTATACCAGTATTAAACTAATATTTAAATTATTATATGCTGGTTTTTATACGCTTAGGAAAATACCCAAATCTTAACGAAAAACCACCTTGATTTCTTCGGCAGAAATTGTATTTTGCTTGTACTTACTACCCCCTGCATCCCCTGTGAAACACCTATCCAACCAAACCAGCTTCTCAACCCGTTAGATTCATATTACCCCATTACCAATTCAGCTGTGTGACTGTTTTATTACTTTAAAACTGGTAGACTATGTATGCTTTCGATTTGCTGGAGGTGGGATGCCATTACCTGATCCAGGAACATGAAGATGAAGGATTAAGCCTGGTGCGCATCAATCTCGTATCAGACCACTGCGCGTATGTCTCCTATTTCGGAACGGAAGAGGAGGTTGTGTGGAAAAGAAAAACCGATAAAATTCACGATATTGTAGAGTTACTGGATGATGAAGCGCTCAGGTCCTGGGAAACCTATTACAATAAGGACGCATTTAATTATGAGGAAGACGAGGACTGAAGTTTGCCGGGCGCATGGATATATTAGCTGTTCCATGTATAGTTCCAGGTTTTTTCACCGTTAACCCTGTATTGAGAAATGGAGAACCCGAAGCAAAGATCGATCTGGGCAGAGCATTTCCTGCTGCATGCGATTGGCTTGCTGACGGTGATCCCCCTGGCGCCACTCCTGAACAGGGTCATCCCGCCGATCATGGTCGGTTCTTTCAATGCGGACCTGGTCCTTGCCATCCTGCTGGCATACGGTTTTATCCGCTTCATCCTTTGGGTCTTCAAACCCCTGGTTATTCCGGCATTTGTGATGGTTTGCCTGATCATGGTATTTAACACCTTTACCCAGACCTATAACCTGCGCAGCATGGTGAGCGATTACCGGAACATGGTGCAGCAGAACTGGAACAACAAAGACAAGAAAAAGAAGGACCTGTACCTGGTAAAGGGGTCCTTGTTTGATACGGAGGTGGACATGGCGGTGAAGGGCATGAAAGAGAAAGTCAACCACAAGGATTCACTTGTCCGTGGATGGTCGGTGATTCATTCACTCGATTATTTTGACGAACATTACCATCAGTACGGCTATTATGTCCGGTTCCTGTCGCTTTTCAAGCATATCAACAGCAATTTCAAGTACGTTCCAGACGCGCAGCGAGACGAGTACTACGCGACGGCCCGTGAAACGATCCTGGCCAAACTCGGCGGGGACTGCGATGATCATACCATTCTCATGATATCGGCCATGCGGGCCATCGGCGCCAAATGCCGCATGGTATTGTCCACCGACCATGTTTACCCGGAACTCAATTGTGGCGACCGGAAGGCATTCCTGAAGATGCAGGCCGCGATCACCGAACTCTTCGCTGACCAGCCTTTCAGCGGTCTTTATTACCGCGAGGAGAACGGGCAGTATTGGATCAATCTCGATTATTCGGCCAGCCATCCCGGCGGCCCCTATGTGGATAATAAAGCGTACGCGGTTGTGGAATTCTGATACCCTTCTTTATTTTACCCGTTAAGCGGTCCCTGTGCAAGCAACCAGGCTATTGCATGGTATTTTTACTGACCAAAATTGCAGTCCATGAAAGTGCTCATTTTTATCATTGGCGCAATGGCCATTATGCCCATCATGCGCATGGCCACACCCGGGCCCGAGGCGGGAAAAACTTCCAATATGGCGGCATACCTGGCCATTAAAAAAAAATCCGCCATCTCCTGTGCCCCGGACCGCAGCGATCCCACCCTCCTGCCTGAAGATCCGGGTGAGATGATCCCACTGCCCGGCTGGGGGAACTATCGCTGGCCTGGGGTTTCACCAGTGGACAGCGCGCAATTTTATTTCGACCAGGGAATTAACATGTATTACAGTTTTCACATCGTGGAGGCACTCTCTTCATTTCAGAAAGCAGCGTACCTGGATCCTTCGAGCAGCATGTCTTATTGGGGAATGGCGCTTGCCTATGGACCCAACATCAATGACGTGGCCTATAATTATTCCCCGCTTGCGCTTCGGGCGGCAAGAAAGGCGGATTCCCTGTCGCGCAACCTGCGCCCCTTCGAAAAAGCATTGGTCCAGGCCATGCTGGTAAGGTACACAGACAATACAAGCTCCCCCAGGACCGAACTGGACGAAGCATATGCCCGCGAAATGAAAACCGTTTACGAGCAATATCCGGGCAACGCGGACGCTGGTGCGTTATATGCAGACGCGCTCATGCTCCTGCATCCATGGAACCTGTATGAACAAAACCAGCAACCGAAACCATGGACGCCGGAACTGGTTTCCGTGTTGGAGAAAGTGATGGAAACCGCACCGGATCATCCCGGGGCGAACCATTACTATATCCACGCGGTGGAGGCCTCGACCAATCCTGGACGGGCTACCCGGAGTGCTGACAAACTGGGCAGCCTGTTGCCCAGCGTGGCACATATGGTACATATGCCATCGCACATTTATATACGAACCGGCATGTATGAAAAAGGCAACCAGGTTAATAAATCAGCCATCGAAGGATATCGTCTGTATAAAAAGCTCATGCCTTCCGTAGAAAGGGGCGCTTTCATATACCTTTTTCACAACATCCATATGCAGGCTACCTGTGCGATGAACAACGGCACATATCGTGAAGCCCGGGATGCTTCTGCCATGCTGCAACTTGAAATACCCATGGAATTCCTGGCGGGCGCTCCGCCTGATGCGGAATATCTCCAATACATGTACCTCACAGGGATGTTTACGGACATCAGGTTTGGGAAATGGGAAAAAATCCTCCAGGCTCCGGCGCAGCCGGACAGCCTCCTCTATGCCGGCCTCCTGCACGAATTCGGCCGGAGCCTGGCATTTTCACGGAAGCATCAAACGACCCAGGCGAGGGCTTCGATCCGGAACATGGAAAAACTGCTGGGATCATCAGATCGCCTGAAAAAGAGAATGGGCGCATTCAACACGGCTTATGCGGGCGGCGAAGTGGCGATCGCCCTGGCCGAAGGGGTTCTTGCGGAGGAAGAAAAGCGATACCGGGAGGCGGTTCAATGGATGGAAAAAGCGGTATCCCTGGAAGACAGGATGGTGTATGATGAACCGAAGGACTGGCTCCTGCCACCAAGACAATACCTGGGGTCGGTGCTGTTGAAATCCGGCGATTTTGCCCGTGCCGAGCGCGTGTTCCTGGAGGACCTGGCATTCAACCCCAATAATGGCTGGTCGCTCAAAGGCCTGGAAATGTCCCTGAAAGCACAGAAAAAGGAAAAGGCTTTGAAAGACATGGAAACTTCATACAGGGAAATTCGCCAGGGTAAGGATTTTAATCCCTCGGGACCTGTTTTTTAACGCATACGCACCGTTTCAAAATAATTTTCGATATTTGGACCCGTAAACTTAACCCGATGGACAAAAGAATCTCCACCCTCATTTTTATCTACGTGGTATACCTGATCATCGCACTGAGCATGCTGTTCTTCAAGCCTGCCCAGTTGGCCCTGACCACGTTATTTTTCAGCATCACCGGAATCGGTATCTTCCTGATGTTTTTCTTCCTCTGGCTCCTGCAACGGAAAAACTGACACAGGACCTGACCGCATAAAAAATCCCCCTGAACGACCAGGGGGATTTTTATTTTTGGCGACAGCCGTTATCATACGAGTTTCCAGCCTTCCCGGTACTCTCGCTTCACGAATTGGTTGGCGTCCTCGAAATTGGTGATCCGCATGTTCTTTGCATCCCAGAGGAGTTTTTTCCGGCCAAGGTATTTATCATCCCATCCTTTCAGTTTAGGGTTTTTGATCAGGTAACTGCGCAGGGCCAGGTTTCCGATCAGGATGCTTTCCGTAAATGGACCGGCAAACTCAAAAGGCGAACTGGTTTTTCCCTTGCCATATCCGTCGATACAGGCGTTCACCCATTGTACATAGTGACCTTCCGGAACGCGTGCAATGGATTCTGCCGGCAGGTTGGTTTCCTTCATGAGTTTTGTAGGAAGTAACCTGGGATTGGCGCCATAGCAATCGGCCAGCAATTTGCCTTTCGATCCGATAAATAAAACGCCGCCGTCCCAGTTGCCGAAAGCCTCTTCAGGCAGGATTTCATCCGGTCTCTGCGGTAGCAGCCCGCCATCGTACCAGGAAACCTTGATGGTTCCCTTGTTGTCCGTCCGCGGGTACGAGAGGTGAATGATGGAGGATGGAGGACAGGCTTCCAGGTTCTGGGAATCATTCCACATTTCCTTCCATATGGTTGCCACACTGCATTCTACATCCGTGGGGTAGTCTATCGGCAGGCAACGGAATACCGGGTCCATGATGTGGCAGGCCATATCACCCAGTGAACCGGTACCAAAAGCCCACCAGCCACGCCAGTTGAAAGGCAGGTAGGCCGGGTTGAAATCAATCATTTTTGCTGGCCCGATCCAGAGATTCCAATCGAGTTCCTTGGGTATGTCAAATTTTCCGGTGGGCGAAGCCTGACCCTGCGGCCATACGGGACGATTGGTCCAGCAATGCACGGTATGCACATCGCCGATCAATCCTGCCATGATGAGCTCCTGGGTGCGGCGAACCCCGTCTCCTGAGCCGCCCTGGTTCCCCATCTGGGTGACCACCTTATATTTTTTTGCGGCTTCAGTCAGTATCCTTGCTTCGTAAATGTCGTGGGTCAGCGGTTTTTGTACATACACATGCTTGCCAAGCTGCATCGCTGCCAGGGTTGCCACGGCATGGGTATTGTCCGGGGTGGATACAGACACTGCATCAATGTTGTTCTTTTCCTTGTCCAGCATTTCCCTGAAGTCCTTGTATATTTTTGCCTTCGGAAATCGTTTTACGGAACCCTTGATCTGGCGCTCGTCTACATCCGCGAAACTTACAATGTTGGCTTTAGGGCTTTTGGCAAATTCGGCCAGGTCGCTCTCCCCTTTACCCCCGGCGCCAATACCGGCGATATTGAGCTTGTCGCTCGGCGCCATGAACCCTTTACCCAACACATGGCGGGGCACAATGGTAAAGGCGGCCATGCTTAAGGATGCATCGCGGAGGAACTGGCGTCGGTGTAAGGATTTTCTTTGTTGTTTGGGCATATGGCTTGTTGGTTAATGGTTTATGGTTGACGGATTATGGTTCGTGGTTCATCGTTCATTGTTCATGGTTGTCGGTTGAC
>JALOMP010000174.1 GCA_025455365.1 Chitinophagaceae bacterium
CCCGCATTGCGCCACATCATGATCCAGCCAGGCTTTCTGCACAGGATGATCGCCCGTTTCAGACAGGCCTTCGATGGTGGTGATCCGCTGGCTGCCCACAGCAGATACCGGCAGAGAGCAAGAGCGAACCGCTATATCGCCCATATGCACGGTGCAGGCGCCACATTGTGCCATGCCGCATCCATACTTGGTACCCACCAGGTTCAGGTGTTCGCGCAATACCCAGAGCAGGGGCGTTTTGGGATCCACGTCAACGGATAATCTTTTTCCATTGACAGTCAGGTTGATTGCCGCCATGAGTCAAATTTTTTTCAAGTTAAAGATTGCCTCGCTGATGCGTACTACGATATTCAAACCATTCTTTGCGCATTTCAAACGCGTACTTAATACTCTTCAAAGCTAATGCAGCGCCCCAGGGAAATCCGCCTTCCCTAAAATTTCTCAATCATTTCAAAGGCTTCCTCTTCCACGTCTTCCATTCTCGAACGATACAGGATTTTTTTCCGGCCGATGGTTTGAATGACCAGGCCCGTGAGGGCACAGGCGGCCATGATGGCCGCTAACGGAAGGGTAGTGCCATTGTTCAGGATGCCCGCCAGTGCGGAGGCCAGGGCGCCGAATCCCATTTGCAAGGCACCCATCAGCGCAGATGCGCTGCCTGCTTCTTTGGTAAAGGGAGCCATGGAGAGGGCGGCGGAATTGGGAAAACTGAATCCCTGGCAACTCAGGAACAGGAACATCAGCGCGATCGTGCTGTAGAGATTGAGCCAACCGAACACGGCGCCCATACACAGGATCAGGCCGATGAGGGTTTGTACCCGAAACACCGTTTTGATAATCTGCTCGCTGCTGTATCGCTTCAACAACACATTATTCAACTGGCTGCTCGTGATGAGCCCTGCGGCGATGAGGGCGAAGATCCATCCATACTGTTGTTCGGTTACCTCATATAATTTCATGAAGACGAAGGGCGAACCGGCCAGGTAGGCAAAGAGCCCAGCGGCTGCGATCGCCCCGGAAAAGGCGTAGGTAGCGTACTGCGGATGCCGGATCACCTGCCGGTAATTGCGGAAAATCGCCACGGGTTTTAAACTCATGAGCGGGTCTGGCTGCTTGCTTTCCGGCAGGAAGAAGATGAGCAGGGTGAGCAGTACGGCGCCGATGCCGGTCAGCACGAGGAAGACCGTTTGCCAGCCCATCTTGGACACCACATAACTCCCCACGGTAGGGGCGATGATGGGCGATACGCCCAGGATCAGGATGAGCAGGGAGAAAATCTTGGCGTTCTCGTGCACGGGAAACAAATCCCGAACGATGGCGCCTGGCGCCACCATGCACACACACCCTCCCAGGGCCTGGACAAAGCGAAATCCAATGAGCATCTCCACGGATTCTGAAACGGCACACCCGAGAGAAGCCAGTATATAAATCGCCAGCCCCACATAGAGCGGACGCTTTCTGCCAAAGCGATCCAGCAGGGGACCGGTGATCAACTGCCCTGTGCAGACCCCGATAAAAAAGCTCGATAACGAATACGAGACGGCATCCACGCTGGTCTGCAGATCAGCGGCAATGGCTGGAAACCCTGGCAGGTACATATCAATGGAAAAAGGGCCGAGGGCGGAGAGCAGGCCCAGGATAAAGATCGTACCGGATCGCTGCCGTTTGTTCATTGTCAACATTGCCCGCTAAGATAGAGACTTATTCAGGGTTAAATGACCAATAGAATTTTTCCTGTCGCTCAAAACCGCTTCAGCGATTCACCATGCGCTGCGCGCTCTCGGGGTAACGTTCACCGAGGATGGATATCGCCGAAGCAGCCAGGTCAATTTCCTGAAGCTCGGCCGTATGTAGTGCGAGAGATGCCGCACCGAGATTCTCTTCCAGCCGGTGCAGTTTGGTGGTGCCGGGTATGGGAACAATCCAGGGTTTCTGCGCCAGCAGCCAGGCAAGGGCAACCTGCGCCGGCGTTGCGTTTTTGCCTGCGGCGATGCTTGACAACAGATCGACCATTGCCTGGTTGGCCTTTCGGGCTTCGGAGCTGAAACGCGGAATGATATTGCGGAAATCGGTGCTGTCGAAACTGGTGCTTTCATCGATCTTACCCGTGAGGAATCCTTTACCGAGGGGACTGAATGGCACAAAGCCGATGCCCAGTTCTTCGAGGGTGGGCATGATTTCTGCTTCAGGCTCCCGCCACCAGAGTGAGTACTCACTCTGCAGGGTGGCGACCGGCTGCACGGCGTGCGCGCGGCGTATGGTCTGCACGCCTGCTTCGGAGAGACCAAAGTATTTGACCTTACCTTCTGCGATGAGGTCCTTCACGGCACCGGCTACATCCTCAATGGGTACCTTGGGATCCACCCGGTGCTGGTAGAATAAGTCGATCACATCGGTTTTCAATCTTTTCAGCGAAGCCTCTGCCACCTGTCGGATATGTGCCGGGCGACTGTCCAGTTCGCTCCACCGGGCACTACCATCGCTAGCCGGAGCGAATCCGAATTTGGTCGCGATCACCACCTGGCCTTTAAAGGGCGCAAGGGCTTCTCCCACGAGTTCCTCGTTGATGTAGGGTCCGTACACTTCCGCGGTATCGAAGAAGGTCACGCCCATCTCCACGGCTTTCCGCATCAGCCGGATCATTTCCTGCTTGTCAGCGGCAGGACCATAGCCGAAACTCATGCCCATACAGCCGAGGCCGATGGCGGAAACTTCCAGTCCGCTTTTCCCGAGTGCTCTTTTGGCGATTGTTGTGTTCAAGACATTTGCATTTTGAATCCAAATTTCAGTGGTAACCGGGCTGAAAAATAACGGAGATGAAATCAAAAGCTACGAAATTCAAATAATGAAGGAGCAACCCATGGATCGGACAAAGAAAACTATTCCCCTAACGATTATTTCTAAACTTCAGGGGACTCGTCTGCATATGTTTTTTAAAGAAATTATTGAAATGGGTCAGCTCCGTAAATCCGAGTGCGAAAGCGATATCGGACACATTCCATTGGCTGTGCTTCAGCAGTATTTTGGCCTCCTGCAGAATTCTTTCCGCAATAAGCTGGGTGGTGGTTTTATCCGTGGTTGCCTTAACCGCCCGGTTCAGATGGTTCACATGCACATTCAGTTGCCGCGCGAAATCGGAGGCGGAGCGCAGGTCTACGGACTGGTGGTTTTCGTCGATCGGGAATTGCCGCTCCAGCAGTTCCATAAATAATGTGGAGATGCGCTGGGCCGCATTGATGGGCTGCTTCTCGATTGCGGCCGAAGGCTGCATCTTCAGCGCAAAGTGGATCAACTCCAGGACCAGGCCTCGCAGGACGTCGTATTTGTGCAGGTATTCGGATGCTATCTCCGTGAACATCCGTTGAAAAACCTCGCTAACTGTTTTCGCCTGCTTATCCGTGAGTTCGAATATATGCTGACCCCCGGGCTGGAAAACCGCATACTGGTTAAGGTCAGCGTATTGGTGAAAAAAATTCTTGTTGAAAATGCAAAAGAACCCCTCGCGAATCTGGTCCGTATGCTCCCACTTATACGGTATCTGCGGATTGGAGAATGAAAGTGCCATCTTTTGCACTTGCACAACCTGGTCCGCGTAATGCACCGTACCGGAACCCACCACAAGCATCACTTTATAAAAGTCTCGTTTCTTGTAGGGCACCGGCTCAGCGGCCTTTCCCACGTAGGGATCCAGTTTGAACACATTGAAATGCCCGATCCCGTTGCGGATCTGCTCCGGTATCCAGTCGAATTTCCGCTTGTAGAATTCCTCCAGTGTTTCCACCTGGCCCATACATAGGCTTATTTGTCTCCACCTAAAGGTAAACTCGTTAAAAACTACAACGACACTCAGAACACGCAATTCCTTACGAAATTCAAACAGAAATCAACCCCTTTGTATGAATTTTATGAATACGACTCACAACCCGCGACTGCTATTTAAACCCCAGCGCCTGGATATATCCTTTGTTCGGCCGGCAGTTTTCGAACCTGCAATTCTCCAGGAACTGCTTCAGCGCGGCACGCACGGCGTTCATGTCTTTGGGACGGATATTCCGCATCACTTCGAAATTCTTCTTCGTTGAATCGGCATAAGCCTGGATGAGGGAAAAATCTTCGGGCTTTGCAAAATCCACGATGCCGGCCTTGTTCTCCATTTTTTTATAGGGCCAGTAATGCCAGCCTACACGATGACTGTCCATGGTCTCGCGGAATTTCCTGACCCACTCATCGTTGTTCTCGCCCGTTTCGCCGCAGTAGATTGGCACATTATATTTATCGCGGAAATCAAGATAGTCCTGTATGACGGCGGTGGTGGGTTCGGTCCAGTACTTGTGAAAGGTATAGACCAGCTTAGGATCGAAAGGCTTTCCAAAGATCCGGAAATTGGAATCCCACTGGGCCCCGCCGAGGAAAAGCAAATGATTTTTATCTACGGTGCGAATGGCCTTCGTTACTTCCTTGTACAACGGTTCCAGTTTCGGGTTGAAATGTGCCGTATCGAAAAAATGGGCGATGGGTTCGTTCAGCAAATCATACCCGATCACCGTCGCGTTTGTCGCATAATGTTTGGCGATCTTCACCCACACATCGATGAAGATCCTTTGCGAGGCCGGATCATCAAATAAAAACGGGTAGCCCCAGCTGTCGTCAATATTATCCCCCGTCTGTCCGCCCGGTGCGCAGTGCATGTCCAGCAGAACGTAGAGCCCATATTTCCGGCACCATTCAACTACCCGGTCCATGTACATGAATCCTCGCGCGGTGCCCCGCCCACCCATGTATTCCTCCTCGGTGAACAGCTTGTAATGAAAGGGGATCCGAATCGAATTACAACCAATGGATTTTAAATAGCGTATATCCTTCTCCGTAATATAGTTCTCCAGGAAAGCATTCCAGAAAGCCGCTGCTTCGCCGGGACCTGCGAGCTCCGTCAGCGCCTGGTTGATCAGACGGGGCGATGGGGTATTGTCGAACCGGAACATATATCCCTCCGGCACCAGCCAGTTGCCGAGGTTGGTTCCCTTCATCAGGAAGGGCTGTCCGTCCGGTCCAATGATTTCCTTCCCGCGTACATCGAAAAACCTTTCTTTCTGTGCAAGGGCCGAATGGAAGTTGAGGAGCGCGACCATACAAACGAAGACCAAACGGACTATTTGCATGTGTCAGCGTTTAAGATTTGACTCATAGACTGCGATCCAATCCTTCACCTTCACCTTCTTCACCAGCTCGCCGATCAGCTTGTACGGAATATCGTCCATCTTTTTGAAACGGACACAGCTCTTTCCCATATCGAGTTTGCCTTTCGACTGTTTGGGGTACTCCGCCTGGAACCATGTCAACAGGTCCGGCATCATATACATGCCCATATGATAGAAAGATATATTATTCTTCTGCGATGCCAGGCTCATGAATGGCAATGCATCGGTGGGTGTACAATGGTAGCCCGCGGGGTAGAGGCTGTGCGGCACCACATAGCTCAGCATGCCGTATTGCATGGTTTCCTCAAATCCTTTGGGCAGGTTTTTCAGAATGGTATCCCGGAGCCTGGTCATGGCTTCTACCCGGTCGGGGGGCAGTTCGCGCATGTATTTGTCGGGGTTCGCAGCCTTGGATTGCATGGCAGATTTTTTCCAAATGTGGGAACTTTCCGCCAACGGGCAAAGCCTTTTGAACCATCGTCTTTCTGAATGGTTGAATGTGTAGATTTATGGTGTGATGAGTAAGGCTCCTTCAAGACCCGTTTACCTGGACAATAACGCCACCACCCCGATGGACCCGCGGGTGTTTGAAGCCATGCGCCCCTGGTTCATGGAACATTTCGGCAATGCGGCCAGTTCCACGCATCTCTATGGTTGGGAGGCAAAGGAGGCTGTGGAAGAAGCCAGGGAACAGGTGGCTTCCCTGGTTGGCGCATCGCCCAAAGAAATCGTGTTTACCAGCGGGGCGACGGAGTCGGATAACTTGGGGATCAAAGGAGTAGTGGGTAGGTTTGAGGGGGAAGGGGGCAGTTCTCTCGGTAGGCATATTATAACTTGTGTCAGTGAACACAAAGCAGTTGTGGACACCTGCAAATACCTGGAATCCGTGGGCGTGGATATTACCTGGTTGTCGGTGGACCGTGATGGATTGCTCAGCCTGGAAGAACTGGAAAAAGCGTTCCGACCCGAGACCGTCCTCGTGGCCACGATGTATGCCAACAATGAAACCGGGGTGATCCAGCCCATCCGGCAGATCGCCGACATCACCCATCGCCACGGCGCCCTGCTTTTCTGCGATGCCACCCAGGCGGTGGGCAAGGTTCCCGTGGATGTAC
>JALOMP010000175.1 GCA_025455365.1 Chitinophagaceae bacterium
CGCCACTTGACAGACCTGTGCAACGATCATTTTATTTGTATCTCGACTAGTCAGTTTAAGGCCAATGCTGACCAGTGACAAACGGCGCCTATGACCATAGACTGCTGCATAGAGGAGACGAACAATGAGAACGAAACTCACCTTCGAGGACGCCCGCAAGCGGGAGTTGCTGCGCATTTCAGAGGTCGCTGATTTGCTCGGCGAGAGCAGGGCGAACGTCTATCTGCGGATCAAGTCCGGACAAGTCAAAGCGGTCCACTTCGGGAAGACCAAGCGAGTGCACGCCCCCAGCTTGTTCTCCATGATTGATCAGTTGGAGAATGCCCGTTAAAGCGTAGAAAGTAGCGACTCTCACACCTGAAGGCGTGGTAGCCTTCGGGTAATTTTCTGCCAAGAAAAAGGGAGAGTCGCTATGAAGAAACGATACCAGATCGACCAGCAACGAGCGGTGCAGCAGTTTCGCCGGCTGGCCACCGAAGAGAACCCCAACATCCAGATGATCCTGCCGATGGCCGACATTGTCGGCCTGTTGCAGGATGGCGTTGGCCACTTGCTGCGGGAGGCCGGACTGGCGCTGATGAGCCTGGTGATGGAGGAGGAAGTTCGCCACCTGGCTGGCGAACGCCACGAGCAGCGTCCCGATCGCCGCGCGCACCGGTGGGGCAAGGACGACGGTTACTGCGTGGTGGACGGCCAGAAAGTGCCGCTGAAAAGGACCCGGCTGCGGACCAAAGAAAACCGAGAGCAGCGGCTGGGGAGCTACGAACTGTTTCAGCGCAGCGCGCCATTGCAGCAGGGCGTTTGGGACAAGATGATGCGCGGACTTTCGACCCGGAACTATGGAGCCGTGGTGAAGGAGTTCAGCACGGCGTACGGGATCGAAAAGTCGGCGGTGAGTGAGAACTTCATTGAGGCCAGCCGCGAGAAGGTGAAGCAGTTGATGGAGCGTCCGCTCGGCGAGTTACGGCTATGCGCCGTGCTGATCGACGGCACGCCGTTCAAGAATCGCCAGATGATCGTGGCGTTGGGCATCTGCTGCGACGGGCGTAAAACGGTTTTGGGTCTGCGCGAGGGGGCCACCGAGAACGCGACCGTAGTGGGTGAGTTGCTGAGCGATCTGCTGGGCCGCGGCTTGGATTTCAGCACCCCGCGGTTGTACATCCTGGATGGCGGCAAGGCGTTGCACGCAGCCGTGCGGCGCCACGCCGGGGAGACCGCCTTCATCCAGCGCTGCCAGGTTCACAAGAAGCGCAACGTGCTGGACCACCTGCCGGAGGAACACAAGGCCAGCGTGCGCAGGAAACTGCAAAACGCCTATGCGATGCGGGAATATGAACCCGCCCGTCGGGCGCTCACGCAGTTGCACCGCGAGTTGATGGACCTGAATCCGAGCGCCGCGCGAAGCCTGGAGGAAGGCATGGAGGAGACGCTCACGGTTCATAAACTGGGGGTGCCCGAGCAACTGCGTCGCACCCTGTCCTGCACCAACGTGATCGAGTCGGCTTTCTCGATTGTGGAAACGGTCTGTCGGAACGTGAAGCGCTGGCGGGACGGCGATCAGATCGAACGCTGGGTCGGTTCCGGACTGCTCGTAGCCGAGCGGCAGTTCCGGAAAGTCATCGGCTATCGCCAGATTCCAGCGCTGTTGTCCTCGATGGCGAATGCCGTTTCAAAGAAGCCATTTGCGAAAGGCGTTGCTGTCGCGTAATCTATGAGTTCCGAGGGTCGCCTACTTTCAACGGAGTTCCGGGCAATCTCCGCTGCAGTCACTGCATTCCAGTTAGCCATTGCAGCCAAACCTGCCCATCCCCCCAATCACGGAAATTACCGTCGAAGACAAAATCGGTAGACATGAAGAGGAATGCCGATCCGGCCTCTTTTGCCGCTTCGATCAGGAACCGGGTGGCCGTGACATTAACCTCCCAGCAAGCCACAGGCTGTGTTTCACAGATATCCGGCTGGGCCCAGGCAGCACTGTGCAGTACCCATGAAGGCTTCCAGTCGAGAATACACGCCCTCACTGCCATCGCATCGCGGATGTCCAGTTGCCGGTAGCGTAACCAATGATCGGCATCCTCATTTCGAAATCCGAAATCCGACGGTCGAAACCGCATTTCACCCAGCCCCGTCGCAAGCACATCATGACCGGATTTAATGCATTCGCGCAGGAGGTATGTCCCCAGGAGCCCGTTGGCCCCCGTGATGAGTATCTTCATGATTTAAACAAAAAGCAATGTATCTTCAACCGCTTGAAATATGAGAATTGTGTATTTTTGACGCTTAGGACCGAAGCAAACAGCTGTTCTTAATCGATTTAGCTTTTGTTTGGCTCCCCCTAAAATGACCAAACTCTCTGCAATGCATCAGAAAGTTACGAAAATCGGCGTACTCACTTCCGGGGGGGATTCTCCCGGGATGAACGCCTGTGTAAGGGCTGTTGTCCGGACAGCCATTCATCATGGACTCGAAGCTTATGGAATCATTCGCGGTTACGCCGGGATGATCGAAGATGATATACAGGACATGAATTCGCGCTCCGTGGCCAATATCATCCAGCGCGGGGGCACGATCCTGAAAACGGCCCGCTGCCCGGAATTCCTCTTGCCGGAGGGACGAAAAAAAGCGTATGACAACCTGAAGAAAAGAGGCATCAACGGACTGGTAATTGTGGGGGGCGATGGTTCATTCCATGGCGCCCAGATTTTTTCCAATGAATTTGATATTCCCTGCATTGGCATTCCCGGAACGATCGACAAGGATATTGCCGGAACGGATTTCACCATCGGATTCGATACGGCCGTGAATACAGCCGTGCGTGCCATTGATAAAATCCGGGATACGGCAGACGCCCACGACCGGCTTTTCATCATCGAGGTGATGGGCCGTGATGCGGGTTATATCGCCCTTCACAGTGGCATTGCCACCGGCGCCGAACATATCCTGATCCCGGAACGGAAAACGGACATGCAGGCGCTGATCCGCAGCCTGAAAGAGAAGGAAAAACGCCAGAAACTGGTAAACCTCGTGGTGGTGGCCGAAGGAGATGATTTCGGGGGCGGAAACGAAGTGGCCAAGACCATCAAGGAGCAGCTGCCCAATGCGGATATCCGCGTGGCGATCCTGGGACATATACAGCGTGGCGGATCACCAACCTGCCTGGACAGGCTGATCGCTTCCCGGATGGGGTACCACGCCGTGGAATGCCTGGTGGAAGGTCGCCATAACGTGATGGTAGGGATCGTGAACAACAAAATGCATTACACCCCGCTGGATAATGCCGTCAAGGCAAAACAAAAAATCAGCGATGAATGGATGAAGATCGTAAAGATCCTCGCCAGCTGATTGCTACCCGTTTACCCGGAGAACCTAAGAATCGCACCGATTTCCCACTTAAAAAAGAATCCCGGTTATGAGCAAGCATCTTTCCAAGTACCTGCACCGCGAAATGGACAACCAGGCGGGTTACGAACATACCGTCCGCCGTACCAAGATCGTGGCCACTGTTGGACCCGCTTGTGATACATATGAAAAACTGCTGGGACTGGTCAGGGCCGGTGTGAACGTGTTCCGGCTTAATTTTTCCCATGGTACCCATGAAGACAAGGCCAGCATTATCGAGCATATCCGTAAGATCAATTCCACGGAACCCTATAATATCGCCATCCTCGGAGACCTGCAAGGTCCAAAACTCCGGGTAGGCGAAATCGAGAACAATGCCCTGGAAGTAAAAGAGGGGGACATCCTCACGTTCACAAACGAAAAGGTAGTAGGCAACCTGGAGAAGATATATGTCTCATACCCCAACCTCGCCGGCGACGTAAAGATTGGGAATACCATCATGATCGACGACGGCAAGCTGGAAGTAGTGGTAAAAGAAATCACGAAAGAGGGCGATGTGAAAGTCCAGGTCAAAATGGGCGGTATCCTAATGGGTAGCCCTTTCCTTTGTGCGCAGCGTCAAGGATATTGTCATCATTAAAAGCAAGCTGGCCGAGAAAAAGAGCAAGACGAAGGTGATTGCCAAGATCGAAAAACCGGAAGCCCTCACCAATATCCGGGAAATCATCCTGGAGTCGGACGGCATCATGATTGCCCGGGGCGACCTGGGCGTGGAACTGCCGGTGGAGAAAGTGCCGCTGATTCAGAAGCAGATCATCCGCAAATGCCTCCATCGTGCCAAACCGGTGATCGTGGCCACCCAGATGATGGAATCCATGATCGAGCGCTCAAAGCCCAACCGAAGTGAAAGCACAGACGTGGCCAACGCCGTGCTGGAAGGCGCGGACGCGGTTATGCTCAGCGGCGAAACAGCCACCGGGGCACACCCCGAACTGGTTGTGGAGACCATGAAGAAAATCATCCTGGAAGTGGAGCGCAACGAATACAATTTTAACCGGGAGGAGGACCTGAAGCCGCTCCCCCATTCGCCCACCTTCCTGAGCGATGCCATTTGCTATAATGCCTGCAAACTGGCGGAAGATACCAATGCGGACGCCATCATTGGCATGACGCAGAGCGGGTACACGGCATTCATGCTGAGCAGCTACCGGCCAAAGTCCTTTCTCTATGTTTTCACCAAGGAGCGGACATTGGTGAACCAACTCAGCCTGAGTTGGGGCGTGCGCGCTTTCTTCTACGATGAAGAAGAAAGCATTGACGACATCGTCAACGACCAGATTCAGATCCTCAAGGAAAGAGGTTTCGTCCAAACCGGCAGTGTAGTGGTGAATACGGGCAGCATACCCATTCAATTGCACCTTCCCACCAATATGCTCAAGATCACGAAAGTGGATTAAGGGCGAAGAGAGGCACCCGCTTCAGAGGGTAAATCCTTACATTTACGCTTCAACCGAAGCGTATGAAAAAATTTTGCCTTTCGCTGCCGACTGTATTTTTCTGTGCGATGGTCTTCGCACAGAGCAGTCTTGATTCCGCCTGGATCCTGGACAACTACTACAAGATCGAACGCATGATTCCAATGCGTGACGGCGTGAAGCTCTTCACGAGCATCTACATTCCCAAAGACACCACGGAAAAGCATCCCGTGCTGATGACGCGCACGCCCTATTCCTGTGCACCCTACGGGGAAAAGAATTTTCGCAATTTCTGGAGTGGTTACCAACGCCTCTACATGCGCGAGAATTATATCATCGTATTCCAGGACGTACGCGGACGGTTTATGAGCGAAGGTGAATTTGAAGATATCCGTCCGTTCAATCCCGCAAAGAAATCACCGCAGGAAACGGATGAGGCCAGCGACACCTACGATGCGATCGACTGGCTTCTTGGAAACCTGCCGCACAACAATGGTCGCGTAGGGGTATTCGGGATTTCCTATCCCGGCTTTTACTCTACCATGGCAGCCCTCAGCGGGCATCCCGCACTGAAGGCCGTATCGCCCCAGGCGCCCGTGACCGAATGGTTTATCGGCGATGATTTTCATCACAACGGCGCCCTGATGCTGATGGATGGATTTGCATTCTACACCCGTTTTGGTGTACCCCGGCCTTCCCCGGTGAAAAACTACACTGGCGGCTACCAGTTAAACACCATGGACAACTACAATTTCTACCTCAAGACCGGCGCGTTAAAAAACTTTGCCGCGTTAATGGGCGATTCCATCCGCTTCTGGAAAGATCTATATGCGCATCCTAACTACGATGATTTCTGGAAATCGCGCAATGTCCGCAACCACGTGCAGGGCATTAAGCCGGCCATGCTGGTTGTTGGCGGTCTTTTTGACGCGGAAGACTGTTACGGGGCCTGGCGACTGTATGAAGCGATTGAAAAAAAGAATCCCGCATCGTCTTTCAACAAAATCGTGATGGGCCCATGGTACCACGGGCAATGGAGCCGGCCAGACGGCAGTTCCCTGGGCAATGCCCGTTTCGGATCCAGGACAGCCGAATGGTACCAGAACCACATCGAAGTGCCTTTTTTCAATTATCACCTGAAGGGAAAGGGAAACATTTCGGCGCTGAAAGAAGCCACCATTTTCCTGACTGGCAGGAACGAGTGGAAGGAATTCGACCAATGGCCCCCTGCCGGCAAGAAAGACCAGTACCTGTATTTTCAGCCCGGTGGCGGTCTTGATGGCGTGAAGCCAACCACGCCAGGCAGCTTCAGCGAATACACCAGCGATCCGTCCAAACCCGTGCCATACACGGAAGACGTGCACGCCAACAGGACACAGGAATATATGACAGACGACCAGCGTTTCGCATCCCGCAGGCCGGATGTCCTTGTTTTCGAGACACCCGTACTCAACAAGGATATAACGGTAACGGGTACGGTAATCGCTGACCTGCTGGTGAGCCTGAGTTCCACGGACGCGGATTTCGTGGTCAAAGTCATTGATGTATACCCGGATAATTACCGGCAGGTCAGCGGGCCGCGCAATGATTACCCCATGGGCGGATACCAGATGCTGGTGCGTGGGGAAATCTTCCGCGGACGTTATCGAAACAGCTTCGAGAATCCAACCGCTTTCACGCCCAACAAAGTGGAGCGTGTTAAATTCGAACTGCCTGACATCGCCCATACCTTCCAAAAAGGACATCGCATCATGATCCAGGTGCAGAGCAGCTGGTTCCCGCTGGCCGACCGAAACCCGCAGCAATTCATCAATATTTATACGGCAGACGACAAGGATTTCAGAAAGGCACAGATCCGGGTCTACCATGATCCGAAGAATGCTTCCGGCGTGATATTGCCGATTTTGGAGGAATAGTGGGCGGTTGACGGTTGACGGTTGAAAGTTGACGGTTGGGTCCTGTTCTTAAATAGATTGGTGCGGCATAGGCCTAAAACAACCTTGCGACCCCAAACCAAAACAGGGGCCCCTTCTCTACTTTATCATACGATATGAAACATACAATTTCAAAGGTCATGCCCTGCCTCACGCAGCGAAATTTCCCGGCAGTGCGCTTCCTGCACTATGCCGCCCTCTTTACCATATGGAATTGCCTGGGTATTGCCGCCGGCGCGCAAACCTACCAGGAAGATTCCCTCTTCATGCGGAACAACTATGTAAAAAAAGAAACCCGGATCACCATGCGAGACGGGGTGACACTGTTCACCGCCATTTACCAGCCGGCAGACAGTTTGGAAGCATACCCGATCCTGATGGTTCGGACGCCGTATTCGGTGAGTCCATACGGCCAGGACAGGTTCCCTTATCGCCTCGGTCCCAACCGGGAGCTGATGCGTGAGAAATATATTTTTGTATACCAGGATGTCCGGGGGCGTTACATGAGCGAAGGAAATTTCCAGGAAATGACGCCGCATAGATCCGCGAAAAAAGACCGGATGGTCACGGACGAGAGCAGTGACGCATTCGATACCATCGAATGGCTGTTGAAAAACCTGCGGCATCATAATGGTCGCGTTGGACTCTGGGGCGTATCGTACCCGGGCTTTTATGCTACCGCCTCCCTGCCTGATGCTCATCCTGCCATCAAGGCTGTTTCCCCACAGGCACCCGTAACCGATGAATTTATCGGCGATGACGCCAACCACAAAGGAGCTTTCTTTCTTTTGGACAATTTCAATTTCCTGGGCTATTTCGATGCAGAGCGAAAAGGACCCGTAGAGGAATATGCCCGTCCTGTCTTTCGCGCGGATTACCGCGACGCATACAGGTTTTTCCTGGACATGGGTACCATCCGTAAAGCCAATGATTCCATGTATTTTGGCGGTAGGGGTAAAATCTGGAACGAATACACGGCACATGATACGTATGATGCCTATTGGAGGGAACGCAATATCCGTCCACACCTGAAACAGGTCAGGCCTGCCGTGCTGGTGGTTGGCGGTTGGTTTGACGCGGAAGACCTATTTGGCGCGCTGGAAACCTACCGGGCGATCGAAAGGCAAAACCCCGTCAACCAGAACCGGCTGGTGATGGGACCGTGGACGCATGGTGCATGGTCATCGTCCGATTGGAACAGGTTCGCCTCGCATGATTTCAGCCAGAATACAAGCGGATTCTACCAACATGAAATGGAGACCCCGTTTTTCAACCATTACCTCAAGGACAAGGGGAGTTTAACCCTTCCCGAAGCGACCGTATTTGAAACCGGGAGTAATACCTGGAAAACATACGATCAATGGCCACCCTCGGGAACGGACATGAAAACCCTCTTCCTGCAAGGTTCCGGTAAGGCTGGATGGGAAAAACCAACTCCCGGAAACGCCTATACGCAATATACCAGCGATCCTTCCAGGCCCGTGCCCTATACCGGTATCATTTCCCGGGGAAGAAACAATGAATACCTCGCGGAGGACCAGCGCTTCGCGTCACAGCGGCCGGATGTTGCTGTCTTCATGACCGATACGCTCACCGCAGACCTCCGTTTGAGCGGTCCATTAAAGGCGTCCCTGTATGTGAGTACCACGGGCACGGATGCCGATATTATTGTAAAACTCATAGATGTGTTGCCTGATTACACGCCCAATCCCAGCCCTAACCCCAGGCAGTGGCAGATGGGTGGCATGCAGCGACTGGTTCGTGCCGAAGTGATCCGCGGCAAATTCCGCAACAGTTTCGAAAGGCCTGAACCATTTCCGCCCGGCAAACCGGTGAAAATTGAATTTGATCTCCCGGACCTGGCACATCTTTTTAAAAAAGGACATCGCATCATGATCCAGGTGCAAAGCAGCTGGTTCCCCCTGGTGGATCGGAACCCACAGAAGTTTATGCGCATACCGGATGCAACGGAAAAGGACTTTCAAAAAGCCGAGATTAGGGTATACCATGAACCTGGCAGGGAATCGGGTGTTGTATTACCGGTGGTGAAGTGAGTTGGCGGTCAACCGTCAACCATCAACCGACAACCATCAACTAAAAACAATGAACCTCACGCACAATAAGAACGAAGACCAATACAAGCTCGCCCTTTCCGAAATGCGCCAGCGCCTGGAGAAAATATACCTGGGTGGGGGTAAAAAATCAATCGAAAAGCAGCATGAACGGAACAAATTGACCGCCCGCGAAAGGATCGATTACCTGCGCGACGGTAACAAGCCATTTGTGGAAATCGGTGCTTTTGCCGGCGAGGGCATGTACGCGGAACAGGGCGGGTGCCCAGCCGGTGGTACGGTTGCCGGCCTGGGATATGTGAGTGGCCGGCAATGCATGATCGTGGCCAATGACCAGACGGTTAAAGCAGGCGCCTGGTTCCCCATCACGGCGAAAAAAAACCTGCGATTGCAGGAGATTGCCATGGAGAACCGTCTCCCGGTAATCTACCTCGTTGACAGCGCGGGGGTTTTCCTGCCCATGCAGGACGAAATTTTCCCGGATAAGGAACATTTCGGCCGGGTCTTCCGAAACAATGCCAGGATGAGTGCCATGGGCATCACCCAGATTGCCGCCGTCCTGGGACCCTGTGTGGCTGGGGGTGCTTATCTCCCCATCATGAGCGATGAAACCCTGATGGTTGAAGGCAAGGGGTCGATTTTCCTGGCCGGTCCCTACCTGGTGAAGGCTGCGATCGGTGAAGATATAGACCAGGAAACCCTGGGCGGCGCCGTTACACATACTGAAATCTCGGGCATCGCCGATTATAAGTTCAAAACGGAACAGGAATGTCTCGATGAAATAAAGAAAATCATGTCGAGGCTCGGGCGCCCTGAGGAGGCCGGGTTCGACCGGATCGCCCCACAGGTTCCGAAAAAAAATCCCGATGACATCTATGGCATCATGCCGGCAGATCCCACCAAGACATATGATATGCTGGACATCATTGAACGATTGGTGGACGATTCGGTTTTTGGGTTTGGAAAGTCCAAGGACAACCACCCCTGGGAGCAGGCGGTCGGCGAGGCCGAGCACTACCTCAAGTTCGTCACCAAACCTGGGCAGATCGTGTGCGACCCCTTCCTCGGGAGCGGGACGACAGGGGTCGCAGCCGTGAGACTGGGGCGGAGATTCGTGGGCTGCGATGTGGACAGCAAGGCGGTGAAGACGGCGAAGAGGAGGCTGGCGCAGGTCCGTTGAGGCGTCCGTCCTATCGAACCAGGATGGACCGTTACCGGACCGG
>JALOMP010000176.1 GCA_025455365.1 Chitinophagaceae bacterium
TCCGGCGAAGGCCAAGGCGTTCGCCCATTTCAAGCCTCAACTCACTCATGGCCTTCCTGGTCCTTTCTTCGGCGCCAGCCAGGATCAGCACCAGGTCGCCCTGCCGTGCACCGGCGGCATCGGCGATGGCTTTCAGCCGATCTTCCGGGTAGAACTTGTCGATGGAACTCTTGTAGGACCCGTCCGTATTGCACTTGATGAATACCAGTCCCTGCATGCCGATCTGCGGGCGTTTAACCCACTCGGTGAGTTCATCGGTCTGCTTGCGGGTGTATTCCGAACAGCCTGGAACGGCAATCGCCAGCACGGTTTCGGCCTTGTCGAAGACCTGGAAGCCGGCGCCGTCAACCAGTGCGGACTGGTCCTGCATACCGGTATAGACCGATGCGGGTTTTTTCAGGTTGAGGAGTTGCATGCCGAAGCGGATATCGGGCTTGTCGTTGCCGTACTGCCACATGGCTTCTTCCCAGCTCATGCGCTGGACCTGCTCGCTGTAGTCGATGCCCTTGACGTCTTTGAAAATTCTTTTGACCAGGCCTTCAAACATGTTCAGGATATCTTCCTGTTCCACGAAGCTCATCTCGCAGTCGATCTGCGTGAATTCGGGCTGGCGGTCCGCTCGCAGGTCTTCATCGCGGAAACATTTCACGATCTGGTAGTAGCGGTCGTAACCGCTCACCATGAGCAACTGCTTAAAGGTCTGGGGGCTTTGCGGCAGCGCGTAAAACTGGCCGGTATTCATCCGGGAGGGTACCACGAAATCGCGAGCACCTTCCGGGGTGGACTTGATCAGGAAAGGCGTTTCAATGTCCATGAAATGGTTTTCATGGAGATAGTTTCGTGCCGACCGGTTGACGGCGTACCGCAGCTCAAGGTTTCGGCGAACGGCGGCGCGTCGGAGGTCGAGGTACCGGTACTTCATGCGCAGGTCGTCTCCGCCATCGGTATCGTCCTGGATGGTGAAGGGAGGCACGACGGATTTATTGAGGACCGACCAGGACTCGACGCTGATTTCGATATCGCCCGTGGGGATGTTCGGGTTCTTATTGGTGCGTTCGATAACAGTTCCCGTTGCCTGCAGCACAAATTCCCTGCCCAGTGGGTTCTGGTCGAGCTGGGGCGTCAGGGTTTCGCCGAAGACCAGCTGGGTTATCCCATAACGGTCGCGCAGGTCCACAAAGGTGATGGCGCCGAATTTCCGGACGGTCTGCACCCACCCGGCCAGGGTGGTCTTGGTTCCGATTTGTGCTGCTCTGAGCTCTCCGCAGGTATGTGTACGGTACATGGTATGCTTTATTGGGCGGCAAAGATAGCAAATAGAGGTGAGAGGTGGGAGGTGAGAGGTTGAGCGGAGCGAAATCCCGCGCATGCGGGATGGGAGGCTTTGCCACGGAACCGCGGGGGTGCGAGGGGAAAAATGTATCAATTGACGTGCATTGGCAAATTTTTTTCCGGCTAACGGTTTCCGTAAGGGAGGTTTTTCTTAACTTATGAAACCAACCATCACCTTTAAAACGACATGTTATGAAACTGAACCTCAAGCAGTATCATCCGGTATCGCGGTTTGCCATCTACCTGCTTGCCGTTGCCATGATTGCCATCGGGGTATTTCACCTGATGCGACCATATGACACGATGCTCTATGTACCGGCTTTCCTTCCCGGAGGAATTACCTGGGCTTATATCGTGGGAGCCTCTTTTGTCCTGGTGGGCTTGAGTTTCATCTTCAACCAGTATGTGAAGATCACCAGTTACCTGCTGGCGTTCTTCCTGGTTTTTTTCATCCTGACCATACACCTGCCCAATGCCATGAATGCGGCATCGGCAGAATACCGGACATTCGCCATCATCAATATCATGAAGGATGCCGCGATAGCCGGCTTCGCCCTGCATATTGCCGCCAGTGCGCATCACCAGCACCTGCATTTCGAAGAAGACGATTAAAGAGGCATCTAAGGGAAGTAAAAAGGGGTACGCTGGCGGTCTCCGCCCGGGAATGTATGCCCGATCCGCTTATTTTTCATTCCTGATCTCCTGGCGCACGGCTTCTTCCGCCTTATGGAACATTTTTTCCCGGAAGCTGGCCTTGCTGGCCAGGAAGATGTAATAGTATGCGAGGATCATCAACCCGATGCTGAAGGGAATGACAGCCAATTGCCTCAGGCCGATCTCCCCGATGAGGTTTTCGTCCCAACCATAGAACTCACCCACCATCCAGGTACAGTTAGCCGTGATCCAGAAAACCACGGCCAGGTTGTGCAGGACTTCGGACAGGATATGCCTCGTCTGCCAGGTGATCATGAGTGCCACGGCCATCGTGGGAACGATCATGATCATGGCCACGGTCTTATAATTAAGTGCCCAGCATAGGTCCTTGATCAGCCAGAGAAGGATATGCAGGTTTTCTATCCGGCGAAACCTGGCCGGGATGCTGTACACTTTATGTTCACTCATGTCTGGAATGGTTTGGCGGAAGCAACAAATGTATTGTTTTTAGCCAATCAGGGTTTTGATTTCACTTTTAGCCGGAATCCCCGGCTTTGTGCCGCGAACTCGGGTGCGTACATGCACTGGATGGTGGCGGGACCAGTACTGAAACTTCCTTCCTGGGTGATAAAGAGCGGGTATTCGAAAACATAGGTCCCACGGGATACCCTCGGGAAAAAGAAATTGGTTGCCGCATCGCGGGTGCTCTCGTAATATCCAAGGCTGCCCTGCCACCGATAGCCGCTCAGAACATTGACGGGTTCCGTTCCGGAAGCGCGCATGTCTTTCAGGTGCACATATTCCATGTCCCGGTCTGATCGGATTTCAAGGCGGACGACCAGCTTGTCGCCCACCCGGAACGCATCACCATCCGAAATGGGTTCCAGTACCGGTCCTTTATCCGTGTTCACGGAGCGGTAGAGTTTCTTTTGCGTCGACAGGGGACCACCTGCGGCAGTCACATTTTCCAGCTGCTCGAAATACTGCCAGTATACGGAACCCCAGGCGGGTGTGCCGTTGGACTTTCCGGAGGGATCGCTGAGGGTGACCCTCACATCGCCCAAGGCCGGTATAACCTCACTGCCGGGGATAACCGATTTCCGGTAGCCGGTGCCGGCTTCCACGGATTTTTCATTTTTCCAATCAAGGGTTTTCGCACCGCCCAGGGATACCGTTGCCTGCAGGTTCGAAGACAGCCAGTCGCTGCCGCGAAGAAGGAGGGCATAACAGGCATCGGCCGTGGCGCGGGTGCTCTCCCAATGGCTCGTCTGTTTCTGTGTCAGCAGCCACTGTTTCATCCGGGCGATGCTGTTTTCATCTTTCGTGATTTCGGAAAAGGCTTCGATCAGGACGGCCTGTGATTCCAGGTCCGCTTCCTGCCAGTACCAGGGATTGGCTCCACGTTTCCAGTACATGCCCAGGGCATCGTTCTTGATGGCCTTTTCTTTCAGCGAAGCAAGGATGGCATTGGGTGTCTTACCGTCGTGGCTGCGCCAGAGGGCAAGGGCGATCATGGCCTGCAACTGCCTCGGCTGCTGTATCCAGAACAGCCGGGCCTGTTTCTGGTAGAACAACATGGCCTCCAGGTAGCTGCCTTTCATTTCCTGCTGAAGGTAAAAGCTGGTGGTGTACAGGTATTGTGCCTGCAGGTATCCGATCTGCTGCTTGTTGAGGTCGGCTTTTTTACGCTTCAGTTCTTCGTAGTCTTCCCGGATGCGTGTATGCATGTAGGTGAGGCCTTTTTGGGCGATAACATCGAGTCGCTCGCGATATTTGGCAGGTACCGCCCCGCTCTTGTTCAGCCTGCCAATCCCGGCGATGATATACTGCGTGATGTAGCGGTCGTCCGGACCGCCGGGGAACCATACGAAACCGCCGTTGGGCGACTGTACCTTCTCGATTGCCGCGAGGGCAGCTTCCATGTCTTTCGACAACCGTTCATCGTCAAACAGGATCGCGATCTTCGTCAGTTGTTCCGATTGCTGTTTCGCGTCCAGCACCCAGGGCGTTTCCTGCAGCAGGATGGATTTCAGTTCCGGGTTTTTCTCCAGTTTGCTGAGCAGGGATTTCTTTCCCTGTGCGTCTTCTTTCATCCAGGCCGCATAGAATGTTTTGATGGCCGGCCTGCTGTTGGCGATGAACGCCGCCAGGGCATTGCCATAAAAACGGTTGAAGACCTGCTCCGAGCAATCGTAGGGATAACCGGTGAGGTAGGGCAGGGCCTGCACGGCGTACCAGGCGGGATTTGTACTCAGTTCCACGGTCAGCGCATGGTGGGTGAGGGTGGGGCTCTGGCCGGCGTTTTTCAGCTTGTCGAAGGAATAATTTTTTGTACCCGGCCCTGCCTGGTAGAAGGGGAGGGATTCGGTCAGTAAAATTCGGTTACTCAGAACCGGTAGTGCCTGCTCTTCGCCATCGGAATGTTGTTTGGTTTTGGCGATGATGCGATAGGTGACCGGCTTGCTGAAATTGCCCGGCACCTGGAGGGGGAAGTTCACCACCGTACCCTGTTTGGCTCCCGCCGTGAAGTACTGGACGGGAAAAAGGTTGTTGAACAGCCCGTCCACCACCTGGCCCGTTTCGGCATCGAGTACCTGCAGTTCGGCCTGGCCGCTGACTTCCGCATCGCCCATATTGGTGATACGGGCGGGAAAGACGAGTTGATCGCTTTCCCGCAGGAAACGCGGCGCATTGGGCTGTACCATCAGTTCTTTCTGGGTGACGATCTGCCGCACGGCCATGCCCAGCGCAAGGTCTTTGGTATGGGCCAGGACCTGCCATTTCCAGGCGGTCAGCGCATCGGGCACGGTGAAGCGGAGTTTGACATTGCCCGCGGAATCCGTGCGAAGGTCCGGGAAGAAGAAGGCCGTCTCGCGGAAATCAGTGCGGATGCGGGTGGAGGCCGGGGGCGCTTCTCTTACGGGAATGCCCGGCAGTTTGCCCTCGGTTATGGTGGTGACGACAACCTCGTGCAGTTCCTCGTCTTTAGCGCCTGCCTGGTCAGCCGTACCTATGCGTACTTCATCGCCCGTCTCCGATAGCTTGCGCTTGTTCTGGTCCCCTCCACTCGCCGAATCTGCCATCGCCACGGGTGCGGGTGCATTTGAACGCATGTACATAACCCTGGAGGATGCGGGAAATATGCCGCTACCAGCCCTGCTGTCCCAGAGCAAGGCATCGTAATTTTTTTCGAGGGTTTTGATTGCCGAATCGGGGTACGGCCTGTCCTGGGATGAAACCGGCATGAAATTTCGTTCCCCTTCCCATCGGCGCATATCCGGCACCGTTTTGTTGTATGGATAAAGCGGGTGGACACTGGGTTTTTCCCAGCTGTGATACCGGAACTGGTCCAGTGACGCATCGTACATCGAGGTCAGGATTTCAGCGGCCCATTTTTCACCTTTTGGACCACCGATCTGCACGGTCCAGGATTCTTCCGAACCGGGCTCGGTTTTCTCCCGGAATGTGGTGAGTTTGATGTCCAGTTCTTTGTTGCTCCAGGGGATTTGCCAGATTTCAGTAGCGGTAAATATGCGGTTATGCTTTATCGTTACAGCTGAGGTGCCGAACCCGCCACGGTCGCTTTCCGTGACCGGTATGTTGAAGCTGGTCCTGCCTGCCTTGAGGGAGAGCACTTCATAGGGATGACCGGGCGTTTCCATCGCCACCGTTTTTTTCGGGTGCGATTGCTTGCCTTCCTGGGGCAGGGGCGTTGCGGTACCGGGCCTGTCCACCTGGCGGATCACCCAGAGTTCCGGCAGGCTGGTGGATATCGTTTGCACGCCGATTTCGCCTGGTTCCAGCCGGCTGGCATTTCTAGTGCTGTTAAAGTAGTGGAGGATATCGCCTGTGCCTTTGGCGTCGGGCAGCACCCTGAATCGCGTCTCTGTGCGCACCTGTTGTCCAAAAGCATCCGTGCCGGTCACTTCCACGAGATACCATCCGGGTGTGGCTTTGGCCATGGGGATGGTCAACACGGCCTTTCCCTCTTTCAGGGGATCCTGCACGGTATGCAGGACATTTCCGCGGGGCCAGTTTTCCAGCTTGCTTTCTTCCCGGAATTCGTCGTGGGGAAAGGATTTCAGGAACTCGGTTTCCGCCATGATAAACGTATCCGGTGCGGGCCATAACCTCGGACGGATCAGCCGGTTCGGGGATTGAAGCGGGTAGATCTTCACCTGCACAGCGTTCGGCAATGGCTCGCCGTTCAGGTTGCGGGCGCTGAGCAGCAGGGTCGCGTTTTTGTTGACCGGAACCTGACCT
>JALOMP010000177.1 GCA_025455365.1 Chitinophagaceae bacterium
CACATTCTGGTCGCTCGGGGGCTGCACAAAAGCGGCATTTCCGGGGTCCAGGACCCGGTACTTTTTCACATCGCTGTAGAAATTCAATCCCCCGTACCAGCGAACATTGCCAAATCGGCGGTTGGCACCCAGGGCCAGGGCCCAGGGCAGCTTATACTTCACTTTGAGTTTTTCAAAACGGCCGTTGGCGAGAAAATCAAGACGCGGCAGGTTCGGATCATTTCCAATGCGTACGTTAACCAGCCGTAGATCCGCATTCATTTCCCCACTCCCCATGATCCCCAGGGCGGGGGTGGAAAGGGTGATGCCAAAATCCCATTTCCCGGCCTTGGCTGTCATACCCAGCTTGGTATAGGTGTAAATTTTCCAGTATTTCAGGAACACATCGTAATCCGTGCTGACCAGGTCCACGGATGCCCCGGCGTCCGGATCCGGGATGGCATTAGCCGTGAACTTCTCTGTGATGGCATGGCTGCGGTAGACAAAGGTTTGCGACAGGCCCAGGGAAACCCGATCGCTCACATTCCAGCCAACACCGGCTGCAAAGGATATTTCGTCCAGGTCCGTATTCAGCTGGAACTGGGACAGGTAGTTTTCCTCGCCGGGGCTTTCCGATTCATTGATCAGGTCGATTTTTTGTTCGGTCCTGTCGGTAAAGTTCAGGTTGTCCACGGCACTGTGGTAGAGGGCGTATCCCAGCACCCAGTCCTTTTCCTTCCGCTTGGGTTTCAGCACCCCGGAAGCCATGGAAGGCAGGACATTCATATTGCCGCTGGTCAGGTCGAACCCCTGCCCAAGTCCGTTCTTGAAGTTAATATAATTGAACCCCACGGCATTGGTATTGAAATTGAAACTGGAGCTGGTGGCGTAGGAGAGCGTGGCCGGGTTCATGATCACGGCGCTCTGGTCCTCGAATTGGCTCAGCCCCGCGTTATACAAAATCGAGTTCCGCGAGCCGTACTGCATCCAGCCGTAGTGGTTGTCCTGGGCGAAGGTGTGGGTGAAAAATAAAAGAGCCAATGGGAACAGTTGCCGGCAGCGTATCATTTAAGCGTTTTTGGAGCCTCGAATATATGAAACACCCAAAATCGCAACCCTGTGGTTATGTATAACATTATAATCTTCATTCATAATAAACAGAATCGACCAGGCCATCCGGACCAGGAGTTGATGGCTACCCGCCAACGGTTCTGTAGAAACTTACCTGTGAACCGTGAACGATGAACCACGAACCATGAACCATGAACTATGACCCCTTTTGACTTAACTTTGCCCTCCCCCGGCAGATTTCCCTGCCCGGAAAGTTTCCAACAGTATGAGCAAGGACTTCAAGAGGATACTCGTTACGGCCGCCCTGCCCTATGCCAACGGGCCCGTCCATATCGGGCACCTGGCAGGTTGCTACCTGCCTTCGGATATCTATGTTCGGTACCAGCGTGCGCGCAACCGGGATATTAAATATGTCTGTGGCAGCGATGAACACGGCGTGCCCATCACCATCAGGGCCATGAAGGAGGGCGTGAGCCCGCAGGAAATCGTGGACAAATACCATGCAATCATCAAGGAAAGCTTCCAGCAAATGGGCATTTCCTTCGATATCTATTCCCGGACCTCCGGCGCGGTTCACCACCAGACGTCGGCCGACTTTTTCCGGAAACTATATGACAAGGGACTGTTCGAGGAAAAAGAATCTGAACAGTACTACGACGAGAAAGCGCAGGTATTCCTGGCCGACCGGTATATCACCGGCACCTGCCCGGTATGCCAGAATCCCAACGCCTACGGCGACCAGTGCGAGAAATGCGGCAGCACCCTATCGCCCGAGCAATTGATCCATCCCAGGTCCACCCTTAGCGATGCCGTACCCGTGAAGAAAACCACCAAACACTGGTATTTCCCCTTGCAGGATTATGAACCCTGGCTGAAGGAATGGATATTGGAGAACCATGCCGATTGGAAAAACAATGTGATCGGACAGTGCAAGAGCTGGCTGGACAGCGGGCTGCAAAGCCGGGCGATGACACGCGACAGCAACTGGGGGGTCAAAGTTCCCATCGAAGGTGCCGAAGGCAAAGTGCTGTATGTATGGTTTGACGCACCGATTGGGTATATCAGCGCCACCAAGGAACTCACCGCGCAATGGGCCGATTACTGGTGCTCCGAAGATACCAAGCTGGTCCATTTTATCGGCAAGGATAATATCGTGTTCCATTGCATCATCTTTCCGTCGATGCTGAAGGCGCACGGCGATTTTGTCCTGCCGGACAACGTGCCCGCCAATGAGTTCCTGAACATTGAGGGCGAAAAAGTATCCACTTCCCGTAACTGGGCCGTATGGGTGCATGAATACATCCATGATTTCCCCGGCTGCGAGGATGTGCTGCGGTATACGCTCTGCGCCAATGCGCCGGAAACCAAGGATAACGATTTCACCTGGAAGGATTTCCAGGACCGGAACAACAACGAACTCGTGGCGGTCTTCGGCAATTTCGTCAACCGCGCCTGGGTGCTCATGCACAAACTCTGCGGTGGTAAGGTTCCCAAACTCCATGAAGAAATGCTCGATGAAGCAGACAGGGCGATGATGCAGGCTTTCGCCACCACCAGGCTAAAAGTGGAAGAAGCCATCGAGCAGTACCGGTTCCGGGAAGCACTGTACGAAGTGATCGACCTGGCCCGGCAAGGAAACCGGTACATGCAGGAAAAGGAACCCTGGATCCTGGCTAAGACCCTCGCGGAGAACCCGGGCAACCAAAAGGGGATCGACAATTGCCTGCATATCTGCCTGCAGCTCACCGCCAACCTGGCGATCCTGGCCAATCCATTTCTGCCTTTCACCGCCAAAAAAATGTGCTACATGATGAAGGTGGTGGACAAAATGCTGGACTGGGAAAATGCCGGCAAAACCAAACTGCTCAGCGTTGGATACAGCCTGCGTGAACCGCAGTTGCTTTTCCGTAAGATTGAAGACACGGAGATCGAAGCGCAGGTTCAGAAACTGAAGGCAAACGCGAAACCCGGTGGCACCGCATCACCTGCCGGTACGGAAACCCAATCAGGTAGCGATACGGCCATCAGCCTGCCGGCGGAGGCCATTCCCGTGAAACCCGAGATCGTATACGACGATTTTACCAAAATGGATTTCCGCACCGGCATCATCCGCGCAGCGGAAAAAGTAGAGAAAGCGGACAAATTGCTGAAACTGCAGGTGGATTTGGGATTTGAAACCCGCACCATTGTGTCCGGCATCGCCCTTCATTACCAGCCGGAAGACATTGTTGGCCAGCAGGTAGTGGTGGTGGTGAACCTCGCCCCCCGTAAAATGCGCGGCATCGAAAGCCAGGGCATGATCCTCATGGCTGAAAACAAGGAAGGAAAACTTTTCTTCGTCCAGCCTTCCGCGTTGATTGATCCGGGCAGCGGCGTATCCTGATGGTCTGCCCTGTAAGCGCCGTTCGTATCAGGTCTATGGGCCCGGATCACAGAAGGTTTCCGCATATCATCGCTTTAGGCGAAGCGCGATATAATGCTTAATTTTAACGCGGCCGCGCTTCTAGCCATGAAAGAATTCCTGCGAAAAAGACATGTACGCATTACCCTGTACCTCCTTGGCTTACTGGTTGCGTTGTTTTTTCTCCTTCAATGGCTTATCCGGAACCATACCAAGGATCTTATTGAAGGGCTCATCTCACAGGAAACCAGTGGTAAAGTCCGCCTGGATATTGGCAAACTTAAATTTACCTTTTATCCCATCACCCATATAGACCTCCATGACACGCGGCTGGAAGTGATGGACAGCGCTGGTCAGCTACCGAGTTATTCCGTAAAAATAAAATACCTGGGCCTTCAGTTGCAGAGCCTCCGGAGTTTTCTGTTCCAGCGCCAGTTGCTGGTGGATTATTTTGTTGCGCAAGATCCCGAGATCAGCATCTACCCGCATGTAAAAAAACAGAAACGGGAAGGTAACGCCCTCGTCCACGTGGAACTGGGCAATATTTACCTGGCGATGCAAAGGATCGCGCAAACCATGCGCGTGAAGAAATTCGGGATTTTTGATGGCAAGCTGCATATCGGAAGCCCGAGGCCAGATGATTCTCCGGTGGACCTGAACGATATCGATTTCCAGGTGGATGAATTTGTGATGGCTTCCGCTGAAAATAGCCTTCCAACGGATGCACTGCGTGTCAACAGACTTAAACTCCGTACCGGCCGGCAGGATATCACTTTCCCCAACGGGGATTACCGGATGAAATACGCCGGCCTCGAGATCAATTCGGCGGATAATTCCGTTCGGATCGACAGTTTTTACATCACCGGCATGAATACGGACACCGCCTACGGCTCCCTGGAAGCGGGCTTCCGCAATCTCCGGCTCGTGAATATTGATTTCGAGACCCTCTACAAGCAGGACCTGCTGAAAGTGGATTCCGTTTATTGCCAGGACCCGGACCTGCGCCTGAACCTGGACCTGACCGCACGCAAGACGAACCAGAAAAAAAAGGAACCCGTTCGCAGGGTCGGAACCCGGGGCATCATCGCAGACCCATCGAAAAATACACGTTCCATCGAAGATACCCGTGTGGAAAAAAGAATTGCGGACCTCCTCGGGAAACTGGACATCGGCTATATCGGACTGATCAATTCAGACATCAGTGTCAATACCAAAAACGGGAACAAGTATACGCCCTTCTCCACCCGGGGGAATAATTTTGAAGCAGCCGGCATACGCATCAACAGCGACCATGAAAATCCCATTGAGATCGACAACCTGGTTTTCGCCATCAAAAATTATAAGGCATCCACTTCAGACAGCCTGTATGATTTCTTCTTCGACAGCGTCGCTTACCATACCGGCACCCTTGCGCTGAAAAATTTCCGGCTGCAGCCTTCGCCGAAAAACCAGCAGCCCGACAAGAAATTCGTTTCCATCCCTGATTTTGAACTGCGGGATCTTTCCCTGGTTGAACTCGTTTCCAATAAACGTTTCAAAGCGCGTGAGCTGGTCCTCAAGGATTCCCGCACGATCAATTATTTTATCCCGAAAAACAAATCCATCAGGGCCCCGCAACCCATCACATCGATCATCGATGAAGTCAGCAAGAAAGTTGACCTGGATAGGGTGCGGCTGGAAAATGCCTACCTCCTGAATGAATCCGTCACCAACCGAGAGCAGCGGATCATCATCACGGGTATCTATTCAGATATTTCCGCCAACGAGATGCTGAGGGCGCCTACCTACGAGATCATGGGCTATTCGGTAGGCTACGTGCGGTTTGATTCGATGCATATGATCAATGGCTCCATTGAACTGGACATGATCAACGGCGAAGTACTTGGCAGAGACCAGCAAATCAGGGCGGAACACCTCTCCTTTTCAGACAACCGTAACCGCACGCGGATACAAGTGCATAACGCCTTGATCCGCAACTACCATTTTGATGACGCATTCGAACGGATTTCGGTGGATAGCATTCAATGGAAAAAAGCCATCGTGACGCTGGAGCAGGGAAACACCCCCGGGGCAAAGGAAAAATCGCCCGAAAATTCAGGATTGAACTGGATTGCGCGACATATTTCCGCGGAAAACACAACGCTCAATTATGTGTCCGGCGATTCCATGAAAGCGGAGATCGAACTGAAATCACTGGACATCAGGGACCTGGCATCAGATGAATCTGGCAAGATTAGCCTGGGATATTTTGCGTTGGCGGGGAACCGGATCGGGTACGCGGCACCCGGGCTGATGGCCGGGA
The DNA here is from genome assembly GCA_025455365.1 of Chitinophagaceae bacterium. GTDB lineage: Bacteria > Bacteroidota > Bacteroidia > Chitinophagales > Chitinophagaceae > Pollutibacter. The sequence goes on from JALOMP010000177.1 coordinate 5,754, forward strand.
CGGGGCCCTTTCTGATCCGTGAATCCAGTGCCTCCAGTATCCGGGACATTCGGTTCGAATACCAGAAAGCATCGGATACCATAAAGGCCAGTGTTCAGGAACTTCGGTTTATTCCGCTCATTGCGGAGACCCTGCGAAAAAAATACCCGGTCTTCCGGGAACTGAACCTCGACAACCCGGTTGTTTTCGCCGCCTTGCATGCACATGCCGGTGTATCGTCAAAAAAGAAAAATGCTGGGTTGCCAGTGGATATTGGGAAACTGGCGATCAACCAGGCGGAACTTGATATCCGCCAACAGGGTGAAGGGAAATCGCTTCATGCCCGCACCAAACAACTGGATCTCCTGCTTGGCCGGATTCAAAAAGATATAGGGAAATCGGCTTTCTCCCTGGGAGGCACAAGTCTTAAAACGCCTGTCTTTGAACTGGTGGTAAATGACAGCATGCGCCTGATGATGGACCAGGGAACACTC
>JALOMP010000178.1 GCA_025455365.1 Chitinophagaceae bacterium
CGGATCTCTTTTGCCAACAGCATGGAAAAGATTGAGAAGGCGATGGAAAGAATCTCGTCTACACTGGCAAGACTGCATTGAGGCGTAAACGCTTCGATGTGCGCGTACGGTAACCTTGAGCGGAATGTACACGGCAGGGTTCAGTCAGCCTTGCGTTTTATGCATTATATGGGTCTTCCTATCCTCCATTCAGTTTACTCCATTTCCTGAACCGCACGAAAGATGACAGGGATCATTCCATGCGGGGCCTGAAGTCACCATTCGGATGACCGGTATGGCTTAGATTCGGCCGTCAATCACAAGGCGGCCGTTTCCTCCCGCCAGCGGTACATTTCCTGCGGGCTGAATACTGCGCCTATCCGTTCACGTTTAAAATGTTTCCGTATGAAAATCAAGCACATATGTGTGCTGCTTTTCCTGGCGGCTGGCGGCGATACTGTCATTGCCCAGGGAAACGACACCCTCACCCAGGTTTATTCCAAGTTTGATTTTGTTCCCGGCGAAAAGATTATTTTTTACGATGATTTTTCCGGGGAAAACATTGGCGATTTTCCTGCCCGCTGGAATACCAATGGCTCCGGTGAAATCGTGACCTATGGTAAATTGCCCGGCAAGTGGTTTAAAATTACCAATAACCGGGGCGCTGTTTGCCTGGCAGATGCGTTGACCCTGCCCGAGAATTATACCATTGAATTTGATCTTATTCCGCAGAAGGACCCGGCCAATAACGGCAATCCGAAATGCAGGTTTTTGCTCATCAGCACACCGAAACCGAAAGATGTTCTATACGGCCTGGCAAGGCCCGGTGGTACGGGCGTATGGTTTGAGTTCGCCTACAGCAACAGTTACTTTACCTACTATTCGGACGGCACGCCCAACCTGAGTGGTCGTATTACGGAGAACCGCCTGGAGCCGGATAGGAAATATCGCATTTCCATCTGGGTGCAGAAGGAGCGGATTCGCCTCTACCTGGATGAGAAAAAGTTGTTTGATCTGGCCAAGGCGATGTCACCCGCTTTCAAATACAATATGATCCGTTTCGACGGTGGTGTTCCAATCGTCGGCAACGTTCGGGTGGCCACGGGGTTACCCGATATGCGCAACAAACTCCTGTCCACCGGCAAACTTGTCAGCTACGGGATATATTTCGATGTCAATTCCGATGTGATCAAGCCGCAATCGGCAGGAACCCTGAAGGAAATTGCAGGTATCCTGCAGGAAACCCCCGGTCTGAATTTACGGATAACCGGTTTTACCGATTCCGATGGTGATGATGCGTTCAACCTGGACCTTTCCCGGCGTCGTGCGGCTGCCGTCAAGCAGGCGTTGGTCAGCTCCTATGGGATTGAAGCAGCCCGTTTGGAAACAGATGGAAAGGGCGAGAAGGATCCCGTTGCGCCGAACGATAACAGCAACAACAAGGCACTGAACCGGCGCGTGGAATTTGTGAAGCGCTGATTTTTCCGCCCTTTGTCTGTGGTGGTCTATGATTCTTCGGTTTTTCGAAGCAGCCACATCGCCAGCAGGCCCCCGGCCAGGTCTATGCATGTATGGATGGCCATCACGAGCCATATTGACCCGCTGCTGAGGAAAATGGCGGCCAGTAAGACCGAGAGGAGGAAAATTTTCGCTACGGCCTGCCAGCCCTGGTAGTAGTGGGCGAGGCTAAAGAGAAATGCAGGTGCGATAACGGCCAGTACCGGCAGCCCGGTTTCGAAATTGTATCGGGGGAGGAAATACGTGACCATATAGCCACGGTAAATGATTTCTTCAAAGACACCCGCACTCAGGCACATGAGGAGGTAGGCGGGCAGTTCCCGCAATTTCCTGGGCAAGAAAGGTGTGCCCTCTTCCAGAGCCGCTTCCGGGGGTTTCCCTTTGCCAATTTTCTGCAAGGCCAGGATGACATCGGCCAGATAGAGGGTCATCAGCAGGACTACCAGCGACCAGGTAAGCACCGGGTGACTAACCGTAAAGCCTGGACGAAAACCCATCACGGAAAAGGGCCTGTCTTTCCACCACCAGTGAAAAAGGATCACCGCTGCGGCGGCGGCCAGGAAAAAGCTGTTGGCAAGGTAAAACCGCCTGCGGACGGACTCCGTGAAAATGATATCGCCCATTTCCTTGCGGCTTTGTACGCCGGAAATGAAAGGGATGGCCAGTCCAAAGACCCATACCAACAGGTGATCTGATATGCCGGGAAACTCAGGCATGAGTGTTTTTCTGGCCAGCCCGTTCCAGCAGCTCACGGTGCAGCGAAAGCACCTGCGGGATGACCAGTTGCTGTTCGTCGTTCACAATCACAAAATCGCAGCGGCTCATCTTCTCTGCCTCATCCATCTGGTTTTGCATTCTTTTCCGGATAGCGTCGGCATCGGTTTTATCGCGTTCCATCACCCGTTTGATGCGGATATCCTCCGGAGCCGATACGCCAATCACGTAGTCCAGTTCTTTTTCTGATCCGCTTTCGAAAATGAGGGCGGCTTCCTTGAGGGTATACGCTGAATGCTGTTCGGACATCCATCGGGCTGCATCGGCGATGGTCGCCGGGTGTACCAGGCTGTTCAGGAGTTTCACTTTTTCGGCACTGCCAAAAACCTGTGCACCCAGCCAGGCGCGGTTGAGTTGGTTGTTGGTATAGGCTTCTTCGCCGAAATGGCGGATGATGGCGGCACGCAGGCCCGGGTCTTCCTGCATGAGCCTTTTTGCCGCATCGTCCGCATAATACACGGGTATGCCGAGTAACCCGAAAACCCGGGCGATGGTTGATTTACCCGAGCCGATCCCGCCGGTAAGGCCGATTTTCAGCATGGCATGCCTTGGTTTTAAGCGATAAAAAAATCCGGATGGCTCAGCACGATCCGGATTTTCCTGATGGTAAGAATGCGGTTATTTGGCTACGGCGGTGGTTGTGGCCTTGTTTACGGCTTCGCTCCATTCCAGGCTGATGGCGCTTTTTTCGAGTTTGATATAACTGCCGGGACTGATTTCCACCTGGATCGTATTGTCTTCGTTGACCTTGTTTACCACACCGTGGATACCCGCGATGGTCACGATCTTATCGCCCTTCTGCAAACCTTCCTGGAAGGTCTTCGCCTTTTTGGCTTTCTGCGCTTGTGGACGGATCATAAAAAAGTAAAACACGAGGATCATGCCGCCCAGCAGCAGGAGTTGCATCATGCCAGCATTGGGGGCCGCCTGTAATAACACGGAGAAATGATTCATGGTATCTGTTTGTTGTTGATTTAGCTTTTGGGTTCCACTTCCACATCGAAAGCGAGTGTACTGATGCCCTGTGCCGTATTGGTGTACACGGCCATGGTCTTGTGGTTGGTGCCGGCGCGTCCGTTGCTGTCGAACGTTGCTTTTATCACACCTTCTTCACCGGGCATGACGGGTTTCTCCGGTTTTCCGGCTACCGTGCACCCGCAGGATACCACGATATTGTTGACAACGAGCGGCTCGGTTCCCGTGTTCTTGAAGCGAAAGGCGATCTCAAGTTTCTGCCCTTCCGTCACTTTGCCCAGGTTCTTGGCCGAATCCAGCCATTGGACCGTTGTCATGGGCTTGGGTTTCATCGGCTCTGTGGCCGTGGGGGCTGCCTTATATGGCTCTGTCTCGGGTTGCTGGCACATAATCAACGCCAGAGTGGCGATGAGAAAAACCGAAAGAATGATGATCGCTGCTTTCATAATTATATGAGATAATTGGGCTGTAAAGCTACATAAACCTATTGTTTTTTGAAATCAACTTTCCGCAACGTACCCGCCTGTTCCATTTCCTTGTGGATATTATCCAGGATGCCATTGACAAACTGTCCGCTTTGGGGTGTGCTGTATTCCTTTGCCAGGTCTATGTATTCGTTGATGGTAACCTTGGCGGGGATGGTTTCGAAATAGAGGAGTTCGCATACGCCCATGCGCATGAGGATCATGTCCAGCATGGCAATGCGTTCCGCATCCCAGTTCTTCAGCTTGGGTCGGATCAGATCCAGGCAGTAATCCTTTTTCTCGATGGCCGTTTGCAAAAGCCTGGTGGCGAATGCCTTTTTTTCGCCGGATATGATGTCCTGGAAATTATAGGAAGCAGGCTTGGACAGGTAATTCATGACCAGTTGGACCATCATGTCTGCGTCATCGTCCCATTGGGTGAAAAATTCTTCCAGGTGGCCTATGACCAACTCGTCCGGGAGGATGAGGTCGGTGAAAATGTACGCCAGGATGTCCTTCTCGTCTTTTTTCTCCCGGCTTTGCTGGGTGATATAGGCCTGGTAAGCTTCCGTGGCCGTCAGCTTCTGGTAAATGGATCGCACCAGTTCCGGGTCGGCTATCTGCCGGATCTTTGTTTCTTCAGCCGCCTGGCGAAAGGAAGCATCTTCGAGGATCTGCCACAGGATGGTATTTCCGGCGATTTTCGTGTTGACGCTAAGGTCTTCTTTCGAGGGCAGATGTTTTGATGCGCGGTTCCGGGCGTCCGATTCCGCATAACGCGCCGTCTCGGTAATCAGGTAAACCAGGTAGGTGAACAGGAGCCGGCTTTGCTCAAAATGGGATTCGAGGATCTTACGGGCTTTGTCGTCCGGGATCGCCGGGTCGGCGGTTTCCACCGCGTAGAGGGTTTGCATCACTTTAACCCGGATATTTCTTCTGCTGATCATCGGAAAGAACTGCTTTGGGGCGCAAAGATAGGGGATTATGGATGATGGATGTGAAGTAGGTGGGAGGTGGGAGGTGGGAGGTGGGAGGTGGATAGGGGATAGGGGGTAGGTGGTAGGGGGTAGGGGATGAGGGTAATGCAAAATTGACAGACCCGCCGGGTTCCGAAACTGACAGTAACGGGTGATTTTGTGCCTGATCCGGCCATTTTCTGTCAAGTTTTCCAGGCAATCGTGTCTGGTACGGAATTCGATAAGTTTTGCACGCTGCCATACAATACCGGGATCCCCGGTTGTGGAGCATATTTTTCGCTCAAATCATCAAACTACATTAAAAACCAAAAGCTATGGCTAAGAAGTTAAGCATTACCCCTTTGCACGACAGGGTAATTGTGAAACCTGCTCCTGCTGAAGAAAAGACAGCGGGCGGTATCATCATTCCGGACACGGCAAAAGAAAAACCCCAGCGCGGAACAGTTATAGCCGCCGGTCCTGGTAAAAAAGACGAACCCATGTCTGTCAAAGCCGGCGACACCGTCCTGTACGGCAAATACTCCGGTACCGAAATCGCCATCGAAGGCGCCGATTACCTGATCATGCGGGAATCTGATATCCTGGCAGTAGTATAAGTAAGTGGGATCTTGGATTTTGGAAGTGCGAAGTTAGGTATGGGAAACCTCCGACTTTGAACTTTGGACCACGAACCTTAAACATTGAACTTTTTAACATTCAACTACATAAGTTATGTCCAAACAACTCCATTTTAATATCGACGCCCGCACCCGGATGAAAAAAGGTGTGGATGTGCTGGCCAATGCCGTGAAAGTAACGCTGGGCCCGAAAGGCCGTAACGTTGTCCTCGAAAAGAAATTCGGTTCCCCGGCTGTAACCAAGGACGGTGTGACCGTGGCCAAGGAAATCGAACTGGAAGACCCCATCGAAAATATGGGTGCTCAAATGGTTAAAGAAGTTGCTTCCAAGACTGCCGATGTAGCAGGCGATGGTACAACCACCGCAACCGTACTCGCCCAGTCCATCATCACCGAGGGCCTGAAGAACGTGGCTGCCGGCGCTAACCCGATGGACCTGAAGCGTGGTATCGACAAAGCCGTTGACATTGTTGTGGACAACCTGAAGAAGCAAACGCAGGCTGTTGGCAGCGATTCCAAGAAGATCGAGCAGGTGGCTTCCATTTCCGCCAACAACGACCCTGAAATCGGCAAACTGATCGCCTCCGCCATGCAAAAAGTAGGCAAGGACGGCGTCATCACCGTGGAAGAAGCCCGTGGCACCGAAACCAGCATCGAACTGGTGGAAGGTATGCAGTTCGACCGCGGCTACATCTCTCCCTATTTCGTAACCAACGCAGACAAGATGGAGTGCGAGTTGCAAAACCCGTACATCCTGATTTACGACAAGAAAGTGTCTGCAATGAAGGATATCCTCCACATCCTGGAGAAAGTTGCCCAGCAGGGCGCTCCCCTGGTCATCATCTCTGAAGACCTGGAAGGCGAAGCCCTCGCAACCCTCGTGGTGAACAAGCTGCGCGAAGACAATACCACCATCGTGGGCGGTAAAGGCAAGAAGGACGATATCCAGGCCCGTATCGCGCAGATTAAGGCCCAGATTGAAACCACCACTTCTGAATACGACAAGGAGAAACTCCAGGAGCGCCTGGCCAAGCTCAGCGGCGGTGTTGCCGTTCTGCAGATCGGTGCCGCTACGGAAGTAGAAATGAAAGAGAAGAAGGACCGCGTGGACGACGCCCTGCACGCTACCCGCGCTGCCGTAGAAGAAGGTATCGTACCCGGCGGTGGTATCGCGTATATCCGCGCCATCGAGGCCCTGGACAAGAAGAAAGGCGCCAATGAGGACGAGACCACCGGTATCGCCATTGTACGCCGCGCTTTGGAAGAACCGCTGAGGACCATCGTAGCCAATGCGGGCATCGAAGGTTCCATCGTGGTACAAAAAGTAAAAGAAGGCAAGGCTGATTTTGGTTATAACGCCCGCACGGACAACTACGAGAAACTTCTCTCCGCAGGTGTCATCGATCCTACCAAGGTGAGCCGTGTAGCGCTTGAGCACGCCGCTTCCATCGCCGGTATGCTCCTGACCACCGAGTGCGTCATTGCCGACAAGCCCAAGAAGGAAGAGCCCGTGCACAACCACGGCGGCGCTCCGGGAATGGGTGGAATGGACTACTAACAAAGTGAGATTTCAGATTTTAGAAGTTAGAAGTCACGTACTTCTAACTTCTACCTTAGTATATCGTACTTCACAAAAGGTTTGCGCAAGCAAACCTTTTTTATTTGGAACTAAAATAGAAATGGTATCGCGTTTCTGTACCCAGGTAATCGATCGAAGTCTGGTGCATGTGCATGGCGTTCATGTTGAGTTTGACCATCTTGAACTGCTGCACATTAAAGCCCATGGTGATTTTGAGGACGGAATCGGTTGGGCTGTACACCCAGTTTCCGTTCCGGAGGCTCCGGAAAACGGATTTGCCATTGCCCGTGCAGGTTGCAGTACCCTCCTGGTGCCTGAAGGTCCCGCTTTGTTCGAACAAGACCAGGTCGTCACGCTCGCAGGATTCCAGGCTGCCCGTGGTTACATCCGCTTCGGAAGGCGCCGGTAGTACCTGGATCGTTATCCTGTCCAGCAACCATGCATGCATGCTGAGATGATCCGGCTCGATGCCGGAAGGCAGTTCGTCCTCCACTTTTTCCTGGCAACCGTAGCCCGCGAGCAATAACGAAAGGCCAAACAGGATAAGGACAAACACCCGGCGCGGTTTCAATTCCTCCAGCCAGTTTTTTCGTTTTTCGTTCCACAAGCGAAGGCGGGTTCCCCTGCAACGTATACCCGATGTTACCGGCATGGTTTGGAATTTTGTATTTACCTTAAGCGGAAAAACCGGCATGTCCATTTTTTCCGTGGATCCTGATATCACCCGAGCCAGGACCCTGCACAAGGATTTCTATACTAATCTAACTTATTTTAACGAGGCCAGCCAAAAGCTCTTCGCCCCATCCTGGCAATTCATCGGGGACGCCAGCCTGGTTTCCGAAGCGGGGCGATGCCATCCGTTCAAACTCCTGCCCGGGTATGTGGATGAACCCCTGGTGCTGGTGAGGGACGGCTATGGGCAAATTCGGTGCATGTCCAACGTCTGCACGCACCGGGGGAACCTGCTGGTAACGGAACCTTGCCAGTCTGCGCATATTCGTTGCCGTTATCACGGCCGGCTGTTCGACCTGGATGGGAAATTCAGGTCGATGCCGGAGTTCAGGGAAGTGCGGGATTTTCCATCAGCGTCGGATAACCTTCCGTCAACAGGATTGTTCCAATGGGGTAACCTGCTCTTTGCCCGTCTGCAGGGCAACCGGGATCCCGGTGCATACCTCGGTGAGATGATGGAGCGGGTGGGTTGGCTTCCGTTGGAGGAATTCACCTATCGCCCGGAAAAATCAACCACCTATGACGTGAAAGCCCATTGGGCCCTGTACTGCGAAAACTACCTTGAAGGATTTCACATACCCTTCGTCCATGCGGGGCTCAATGCCGTGATCGACTATGGTGACTACACAACGGAGTTATTCCCGCTTTCGAACCTGCAACTGGGCATCGCCAAAGATGATGAAGACTGTTTCGACCTGCCGCCCGGATCGCCGGATTATGGGAAGAAAGTTGGCGCCTACTATTTCTTTGTTTTTCCCAATATGATGTTCAATTTCTATCCCTGGGGCCTTTCCGTGAATATTGTAGAACCGCAGGGAATCGACCGCACCAGGGTGCGTTTTGAGACCTATGTCTGGAAAGAAGCATTGTACAATACCGGGGCGGGATCGGACCTGGATACCGTGGAAATGGAAGATGAGGAAGTGGTGGAAGCGGTTCAATCCGGTATCCGGTCCCGCTTTTACCAGCACGGTCGTTATTCCGTCTCGCGGGAGCAGGGAACACACCATTTTCATCAGATTATTTGTCAACAGATGAGTTGACTGCCAACCGCCAACTAAACCCATATTCCCATCAGCAACACATCAACCTTTCAAAGAACCATCGGCCTGCGGACGGCAACTGCGCTGGTGGTAGGCAGTGTCATTGGGTCTGGCGTATTCATGAGGCCCGCGGAGATGGCTGCGCTATTGGGTTCTCCCGGGCAGATCATGCTGGTTTGGCTGGTTGCGGGATTATTCACCCTGCTCAGCACGATGGTGTTGGCGGAGGTTGGGGCCATGCTCCCGGAGACAGGCGGGCCTTATGCATTTATGCAGCATATGTATGGCGATTTCTGGGCCTACCTGTATGGCTGGGCTGCTTTTGCAGTGATTAATTGCGCAGGAACCGCTGGAATCTCATTCATCGCCGCCCAATACCTGGAATATTTTATTCCAATTCCCAGGTTCCCGGAAGCAACTGAATTGGCTTATGCCCTGCATGTGCCGTTTGTCGGCTCTATCTACCCGCTGCAAAATATCGGGGTTAAAATCCTGTCGATATTTTTCCTCATCCTTTTTACCGTTGTCAATTACCGGAGCACCCGGACCGGCACGGTGGTTCAGTTCATTTTTGCGGCGTCCAAAGTGGCGGCCATTTTCCTGATGGTTTTTGGATTGTTTTTTTCCGGCAAGGGAAACTGGCAGCAACTCAGCATGGATTCCACCAGCATCCATCCTACCGGTATGGCGCTGGTCCTGGCCTGGGTGGCGGCTTGCAATGGGGCCCTGCAGGCGCTCGATGGATCCAACACCATGTTGTACGTGGCAGGCGAAATAAGGAATCCGGGTATTAATATCCCCAGGAGCCTCCTGCTTGGCCTGGTCTCCGTCATCGCGGTTTACCTGGCCATTAACCTGGCCATGTTTTATATACTCCCCATGGATACAATGGCGGGCTCTTCGCTCGTGGCCAGCGACGCGGCGCAAGTGGCTTTCGGTTCAGTTGGAGGCGGTATTATTGCCAGCCTGATCACCTTGTCTGTCCTCGGCACTACCCAGGTCAATGTATTGACGCCTCCACGCATGACTTTCGCCATGGCACGCCACGGTCGTTTCTTTGCCAGTGCCGGCAAGGTTCACCCGACATTCAATACCCCCGGCAATGCCCTCTTGATCCACCTGGGGGTCATGATTGTTATGACGCTCAGCGGGTCTTTCTATATCCTTACAGACATGTACATCTTTATCGTGTGGGTGTTCAACCTGATGATGATGGCAGGATTGTTCATCCTACGAAAGAAGTATCCTGAAAAACAGCGGCCGTACAAAGTCTGGGCCTATCCCTGGTTACCCCTGTTGGTCATGGCGTTCAATGCATTTTACCTGGTGGTGACGGTGTATGACGACATCCGTAACTACCAGTTGGGAAAGACACCCATGATGAATTCCGTCTTCGGGCTGATTGTGACCGCATTGGGAATTCCTTTGTACCTCTACTTTAAAAGCCGTTACAAACAGGGTTCGTGGCCTGAACCAGGCGCAGAGGGAGAGGCCGGTGGATAGGAGGTGGCCTGTGGTGGTGTTCAGTTTCGGGTGAGCGGAAGGTGTGTGAAATCGCTGAAAGTTGGGCTGATCCATGCACGGCTATTGAACATAAAGCCCTCAACCTTCATACCTGCACTTTCTTTTATGCTCCCTGCACCTCCTTGAGCTGTGCCGCACTGCCCCTTGCGATAAGGTACTGGGCCAGCACATAGGTGCCCATGACCCACAGGCCGCCAAGGGGGATCGGCGATCTGAACTTATTGATGGCAAGCAGGGAATCTGATGCAACGAAGAAAATGGCCCCGGCGATAAATAGCCAGGCGGCATTTGCCGGGATCTTGCCATACTGCCAAAGGGCGAGGCATAGCATGGTTCCAATCACGATTCCGTATACCATCACAGGTAGTTTCATTCCTCCCAGGTGCGGCCAGAGCACATACATGAGTTCCACCACGTAGGCCATTACGGCCAGGAGCATGACCGGTCTTTTTCGCAGGAAGGATTCCTTCTGTGAACGAATTCTGGAAAAATACCCGATATAGAAAACATGTGCCGTTAGAAAACTCAACAGGCCTGCCATGAAGAACATCTCACTCCTGGAATCGAACATGAGAAAGACATCGCCCAGCCAGGAAAAAAACAGGCCGGCCAGGAGAAGCCTGGAGAAAAATTGGAGGGGTTTCGTTTCCAGGTAGTACCCCAGCATTAATAGTGGCATCAGCAGGGGCTTCGTAAAAAAGCGGCCCGATGCATTGTCTGCATACACAAACCAAAGGTTTGCCATTGCCGCCAGGGTAAAAAGAAGGTAGGCGGCCGCGTGCGGTTTTTTCATCTCAATGGGTTTCTATCCAAACTTTCCTGCCGAAAAACCGGCTCAGTGAATCACGGTGACGGATAGAGTCTGACAGGGGAGCATCAACAGGGATGGACAGTTTAAAAGTAAGGGAATCCCCGGTGCTCATCTGTACTTTATGTCCCCATTCTTTCAGGTCCGCATATCGCTTAAATGCCCGGTTCTTCGGTGCAATTTCCAGCACCAGATCAAATCCGGTGGGTGCAGTCTGAACAGGAACGGTTTCTGTTGCGGTGGACTGGGCAGACAATTGGGAAGCGGTATCCAGGTTTGTCTTCAGGTTGGCACTATCGGTTACCTGGCTGGGAACAGGTGGACTGACCTGGTAGGAAGCTGTCTGCGCTGGCATGTCCGTCCCGGACGGCGAGGGTTCC
>JALOMP010000179.1 GCA_025455365.1 Chitinophagaceae bacterium
CGCATCCACCCTGAATTTTTTGCGATACCAGCCGATGCTGATTTCGGGGAAATAGCCGCCCACGGGTTTGTAGCCGTGACTGGCCACATCGTCGCTGGGGTGGTTGGTAAAAGGCAGTTCTACGGCCCAGTCGTGCGGAATGTCCACGGTACGCCAGCTGCTGTCGTTATACCTTGGGTCGATGGCCGTGCCGTAGGCACCGCCGCTTTTCACGTAGACATTCCGGATGCCGTAGTTGAAATCTTTTTCCGGGTTGGCGGCGTTCCCCAGGTGGAAGGTCCAGCCTTCGTCGAGCAGGGTCCTGGTTTGGGCATGCAAAGTTGATGCAGGTATGAGGAAGGTACCGATGAAGAGAGCCAGTAGAAAGGGTTTCATGCCATTTATTTAAAAGCATCCAGGGCGGCGGTGGGCTTTCCGCTGTTGTCAAAAGCCCCCAGCGTGTAGCCCTTCCAGTTGGCATGGGCCTGCGGCTCCCAGTAGAGGACTCCGAGGCCCTTGTTGTCTGGAACGGATGCGGTTTTTTTGATCAGGTCGGCGATGAAGGCATTGCATTCGGTGGCATTGTCCCAGGGCATGCCTACCTCTACGATCATTACCTCTTTTTTATATCGCGATACCATATCGTTCATATTGGCCAGGCACTGGGTATTAAAGGTCTGCCAGTTGGTGGCGGAAGGGTAGAGCGACATCCCGATCACGTCAAACTGCGCGCCGTTGCTGACCAGCCCGCCGATATTCCATCTGAAGAGGGCATTGTCCCAGCCGTTGGATACGTGAACGATCACTTTGGCGGAGGGGAAGACGGCCTTGACGGCGGTATGGCCGGCGTTTACCAGTTGCGCATAGTTTGCCATCTGGGTGCTGGCCCTGCCATCGGGCCAGAGCATGCCGTCGTTGGTTTCATTGCCCACCTGCACCCATTCGGGCGTTACGCCGGCGGTTTTCAACTGGGTCAGCACATCGGTGGTATGGGTAGCCAGGTGGGTTTTCAGGTCTACAATGCTCATGGACATCGCCCAGGCGGCGGGTTTGGTCTGTTTACCGGGATCGGCCCAGGAATCGCTGTAATGGAAATCGATCATGACCCGCATGCCCAGGTTTTTCGCCCGCACCGCTTTGGCCACCACATCGGCGGCATTGTTCCAGGCGGGATCGGGATTGACCCATACCCGCAGGCGGATGGTATTCATGCCCAGGGACTTCAGCAGGGCCATGCATTCGGTTTGGGTGCCGTTTTTATCATAGAATTTCAGCCCCGAGGATTCCATTTCTGTCAGCCAGCTCACGTCGGCACCCTTGGCAAAGGAGTCCGGTAGTGGATGGCCGACACCGGCGTCGTTGTCATCGTCTTTTGAACAATAAATCAGGGTGGAGAATAAGAGGACTGTCGCGATCCATTTGGAAACAGTGGGGATGGGATTCCTTACCTGCATGTGTAAGAACGGTTATGTCCAAAGATAGGGCTTGTTGGGGGGCATGACAAATGCCTGGCGTGAAACAGCAGAAGGTTTATGCCATTTGTTATTTTTTGAATGGCCTCTCGGGGAACGCAGGATGCCGCCTGCATTTTACGCCGGTAAAGTGATCAGGAATTCGGCGCCTGCACCGGGTGAATTCTTGATGGTGATTTTGCCCTGGTGGGCTTTTATGATATCATACGATAACGATAAGCCGAGTCCGGTTCCCTGCCCGGTTGGCTTTGTGGTAAAAAACGGTTGAAACACTTTATCCATCACTTTCTCCGGGATGCCGTTTCCATTATCCGCAACGATAATTTCCACTTCACCATTTAGTCTGGAAGTGCGAACGGAGACGGTTGGTTCATATCCATCAGCGGCCTGTTTTTGTTTTTCCGCAACCGCATAAAAGGCGTTGTTATATAAATTGAGCAACACCCTGCCGATATCCTGGGGAACAATATCGATTTTCCCGATCGACGGGTCAAAGTCAGTTTTAAACGCGGCATTGAAGCTTTTATCCTTAGCCCGGAGCCCATGGTAAGCCAACCGCAGGTATTCATCAGCCAGCGCATTGATATCGGTCGGTTCTTTTTTGCTGCTGTTGTTCTGGCTGTGCTGCAGCATGCCTTTCACAATGGCGTCGGCGCGTTTCCCGTGATGATTTATTTTTTGCTGGTTCTCGACCACGTTTTGGGCAATGACCCTGGCTTCATCGTAGTTTTTCTTGTCCAATTCATCACTCATTTCAACGAGCAATTCCTTGTTTATTTCCGAAAAGTTGTTGATAAAGTTTAAAGGATTCTGAATTTCATGGGCGATGCCGGCCGTCAGTTCCCCGAGCGAAGCCATTTTTTCCGATTGAATAAGCTGGGCCTGGGTAGTTTTGAGTTCATGGTATGCTTTTTCAATTTCTTTGGCCTGGGCCAGTTCACGGACTCTTGTGCGCTCCCTTTCAGCCATGATCACCCTTTGTCTTAATGTCCGATGTATGGAATAAGCAATGCCCGTAAAAAGCAAACCATAGATGGTGTAGGCCCACCATGTCCTCCACCAGGGCGGCGTTATGATGACATCAAAAGCTTTCTCCGCCCATACCCCATAGCTGCTCGCCGCCTTGATGCGAAACCTGTAGCGGCCGGGCGGGATATTGTAATAGTATGCAATGTAGTCTGAACCCGCGGGACGCCAGGAATCTTCATAGTTTTCGAGCATATACATCACTTTGTTCGCGTCCGGGTTGCTGTAGTGAATAATGCTGAACTGGAATGAAAAATCATTCGTATGATAGGGTAATGTAAATTGTTTTGCCGCAAGGACATCCTCCGTAACCTGGATGCTGGTTTTTATTTTTGACCGTTGATTACCAATTTTAAAATCTGACAGTATGATCTCTGGCAGGCTTTTATTGCGTATCATTTTTTCCGGGTAGATGGAATAATAGCCAGATACATTTGCAAAAATCAACTGGCCATCCGTTGTTTTGCCGGCAACGCCGTTTCGTAAAGTTCTGTGGTTAATATTAAAATCTTTCTGGAATCGGGTCACTTCCGTCCTGTCTTTATTGATGCGGCAGATCCCGAGGCTGGATGCTGTCCACAAATTATGATCATTATCTTCCACCATGGTATAAATGTTCATACTCCTGTCCGTAGCCGGGTCAATAAAAAGCAGGAAACTATCGGCCGCATGATCATATTTGTACAGAGCATTCGAGGTTCCCACCCAGATTTTATGTTCGTGGTCTTCAAGGATTTGATAAACAAGTTCTCCATCCAGGTAATGTTTTAACTGTCCTGAACGGGGGTTGCGTTTATGCAAACCGCCATAAACAAAGTGGCCAATCCATAAGTTTTGTTGAGCGTCTTTAAAAAGGGAAGAAACTGCATTCCTCAAGCCTGATACGTTTTGTCCGTTGACTTCTTCCGGAAAAGCCTTGAACTGCGTGAATTCACCTTTTTCTACGTCCATTCTGTCAAATCCGGCATCTGTACCCACCCATACGTGTGCGTCATCGTCTTCAATCATGGCAAGTACAACAGTACCGGACAGGTTTTTGCCTGAATTCGGACCATGCCTGAATACCGTAAAACTTTGCTTGTCCGGGTTCCAAAGACTGAGAGTGTTGCCGCCGGCCCAAAGCCTGTTTTTACTGTCTTTATAAAGAACTCCTATGTAGCTGGAACCGATGCTTTCCGGATTTTTCGGGTCATGCCTGAAGGTCGTGGACGTATTATTTTTTATATCCTTCCGAATAAGCCCGTTACCGGTTCCAAACCATTGGATCCCACCCGGTTCTTCGAGAAAGGCAAATAAACCACCATTTGTCGACAGGTCTTCCTGGAGGATATCTTGATGTGAAGGGTCAAACCGGTAAAATTCCCCGAACCAGGCACTCAGCCACATGACACCGTCCCTTGAGATATATGCGCACCAGGTGGTGGAATCGGTAAAGTTGCCTGCTGTTCCTTTTCGCCCATTATAATGGCGGATTTTCCCGCTGGCCGGATCATAACTCATCAGGCCTGCCTGCATCGTGCCGATCCAAATGACTCCCTGGCCATCTTCTTTGATAAAGGTGATATGATCAGCTACATAGTCGAGAAATTTGCCCAAAGCAGGGCGACTTAATTTTTCCGGATGGTCGGGATCGTAGGTATGTCTTTCAAAACTGCCTTTTTCCCTGTTCATGGTGTGCAAACCATCTCCCGCTGTTCCTACCCAAAAATTTCCGTGGCTGTCTTCCAGGATGGCTCTCACCCGGTTATCTATCAGGGAATGGGGATCGTTGTCTTTGTGCAGATAACGGGTGAATTTGCCAGTTGCTTTATGTAAGCGGTTCAGACCGCCGAGGTAACCTGGTTGATTTTCCACGAAAGGGCCTCCGGTACCAATCCATAAGTCACCTTTCTTATCTTCATAGATCACCCTCACCTGGTCAAAACTTAAGCTCTGCGGGTCCTTCTCGTTGAACTGGTAACGGAGGAATTTTCCAGATTTGGGATCCAATCGGTTCAGGCCATTGCGTTGCGTTCCTACCCATATGAACCCTTCCCGGTCTTCCAGTACACAGGTAACGGTGTCTCCGCTTAGGCTCAATGGATCTTTGGGGTTGTGCCTGAAATGACTGAATTTCCCCGTTTTGGGATCATATTTATCCAGGCCATCTCCATAGGTGCCGACCCAAATATTTCCCGCCTTATCTGCACAGATACTCTCTACCAGTGGGCTGGACAGGGCATGGGGGTTCATCGCGTCCGGGGTAAATTTTTTCATGCTTTTCCCGTCGTACTGCACCATTCCATTGTTTGTCATAGCAAACCAGACATATCCATCCGGGTCCTGCGTGATACTGCCAACTATTCCAAACGAAATTTCATCGGGAATAGTTACTTTATTGAACCGAACATCCTGGGCAAAAGCAGGGGATAAGAAAGTTGTCAGCAAGAGCGTACATAAATTCAAGTGGAAGTGGATCCGCATGTTTGCCGGTTTTTACCGCGAGATAGTGATGTTGTAAAAGGTACTGAATAATCCATAGAATGGCTATAATTGAATGGTCAGTAGTTACGATATCCGGGTTCAGTCGCCGGCAAGTTCGCCGTGGGGATGTATTGCGGTGGAAAGTCCTTCTACATGGCGCGCAACGGATTTGCCTTTATGTCAATTGCCCGCATCATCAACCAGGTGTAGCGTTTTCTCTGAAATTAGCAGTTCATCCCTGAACGGATCCCATGCCTGGCTTTCCGTGTTGAAATAATAGGTTGCTTCCTTTCCCAGGAACAGCTTGTAATCGAACCTGGGATTCCCGCGGACCACATAGCCCGGGTAGTAGAGTGTAAATCCCCGGTGCTTCATATAATCGATGGTCAGCAACATGAGATACTTACCCAGGCTGTGCGATGCATATGCCGGATTGTAGAAATGCAGGATGGATGCCAGGGCGGTTTGACCTGTGTCAAAAATTCCGGCGGCTATGAGTCTGTCACCGTCCCAGATCCGGATGGCTTTTGTGTGGAAGATATCTTTTTCAGATGCATTGTAAAGGGCGTCATCAATGCTCAGGTAGCTATCAAAGGGTGATTTCATGACATACATGAAATACAGCAAATGGTCATGGAAGTCTGCCCGGAATTCCTCTGCATATTCCACCCGGAAACGGCTGTTTTTCTTCCGGATGGCACGGTGGGAACGATGTTCGCGGATCTCATCCACCGGGAAACGCAGCCAATAAACCGGCCTGAATTCTGTCTCCGCTTC
Organism: Chitinophagaceae bacterium; assembly: GCA_025455365.1. GTDB lineage: Bacteria > Bacteroidota > Bacteroidia > Chitinophagales > Chitinophagaceae > Pollutibacter. The sequence continues at coordinate 5,718 of JALOMP010000179.1, forward strand.
ATTCCAGAGACCCGCCGTGGTGAACAGGGTCTGCCGCATGCGGTACCAGCCGCGCGACAGGTAAAGGTCGAGCTGCGGACCGGTCAGGGAATCAGGGATGTCCAGGTCGAATGGGAGCATAGAGGTTGCGTCTAAAAATACGGAATTACCCAATGGATATCATGGGGAAATCTTACCTTATCAAACAAACCTTCACATATGGTAAGGATGCGCCTATCCCTATTCTTTTGTTTATTGTTTTTGTCTGCGTTGGTTCGGGCACAAACGGTATATCCTGCGGCATCCTGGGAGATGGTGCCTCCCGCCGCGGTGGGTCTTCATCCCGATTCGCTGGCAGCGCTGGACGCTACCCTTGCCAGCCGGGCACAGGGATATATTGATGGCATGCTGGTGATCCGGCACGGGAAAATCGCATACCAGCGGACCTACGCGCACGACTATGCGAAGATATACGGCGCCG
>JALOMP010000180.1 GCA_025455365.1 Chitinophagaceae bacterium
CGCTTCCACCTTGGGAAGGTTCAGCGGATCAATCCCGGACTGGGATACGGCCCATTTATAACATTCGAATTCATCCTCCTTTTGCTTCTGTTGACTCTGGCCTTTTGACGGATACACATACAGGCCCAGCCCTTTTGACACCTGGTTATAGGTCATTTTTGCCGTATCCGGTAGTGCCGGTGGTGGGGTCTGTTGGGCGCTTACTGGCAGGTAAATAACCAGCAGCAACGTTGCCGCAAGCAGGGATTGAAGCCTACCCGGAAGAAAATTTGCATTCATAATGGTCATTTTAAAATTCAAAAAAACTTGTCTTGACTTTCAATCGCCCCACTTTCGTTCGCGTGTATGGCTACAGGGAATCGGATCGTCTCTCAAAAATATAAGATGCATGATCACCAACGACTGACGATGATCATGCATCTGGAAATTACTGATCAATAAGTAGGGTAACCGGGTGATCCTATTTTTTCACGTCAACTTTCACTTTACCAATCTTCCCGTTGAATTTTGATGACGGGCCGTAATTCGCTACATGGGTGCCATCGTCCACACCCACATCGGCCAGGTCGTCTACCGAGAAGATACCGGGTTGGGTTTTATCGATCCTGCCTTCTGCCACTTTCACACCATCCACAGTAATGGTTCCCGTACCACCCTTGCCCAGGCCGCCGCCGTCATAGACGAAGTCGTATACGATCGTATGCTTGCCGGGTGAGAGCGCGTTTTTGGCCATGATCTGGCTACCGGAAAGGCCGAGGAAATTATAGGCGAATGCTGGTTTTCCGTCTTTCATATACAAGGACAATCCGCCGAAACGCCCACCCTGGCAAATGATGACGCCATTACCCCTGGCACCGACTTCCACATCGGACGTCATGGAATAGCTGGTATTGCGCAGATCAATGAAGATATCCACGCCCATACCCTTCATGCCCTCCACATAGGTGACCGATGTGCGGTCGCCCAATACCGTGGGTCTACCCATTAACTTGGCGTTGGTGCGTTCCAGGAGGCGGTCGTCCAGCGGCAGTACATGGTATTTTTCGGCTTCCTTCATGAACAAGGCCTGCATGGCTTTCAGTTTCTCCGGATCCTTCGAAGCCATGTTATTGGTCAGGGCAAAGTCTTCCAGGGTATTGTACAGTTCCCACTCGTCCTCCGCCAGGGGATGTGCAGCCTGGAATGCCCAAGGCGCGCGGTGGGTGGTCCGGGCATACCAGCCATCCTGGTAAATAGCCCGGTTGCCAAACATTTCAAAATATGACCGAACTGGGAACGGACTTCACCTTTGGACTTGATACCGGCCGGCCATTGAATCACCATCCCGTTGCGGGTTCCCCCGAAGTCAGAGGCAACCTGTTTTGTCCAGCTGAATGGCGCGTCCATGGCCACCGCCCAACCGGCAGAAAAGTGCGGGTAGGTACTCGGGTTACCCCATTCGTTGTAATGTTTCAGCATATCGGGCACGGTTTCAGGATAGGCGTTGAAATAGGTCATCTCCTGGTACATGCCGTTCATCTGACCTTCCGCACTGGCGCCGTTATCGCCCGCGATGTAAATAATGATCGTGTTGTCCATCTCGCCCATCTCCCGGATCGTATTGATCAGACGACCAATCTCATTATCGGTATGGGCCGCGAAGCCTGCATAAGCCTCCATCTGACGCGCGAACAGTTTCTTTTCGTCCGCAGAGAGGGCATCCCAGTCTTTAATATCCTTGGGCTTGGGCGCCAGGACGGCATTTTCAGGAATGATGCCCAGCTTCTTCTGGCGGGCGAAGGTCTCTTCCCGAATCTTATCCCATCCCTGGTCGAACTTGCCTTTATACTTGTCGATCCACTCCTTCGGTGCATGGTGGGGCGCATGGGTGGCGCCCGGCGCGAAATACATGAAGAAGGGCTTATCCGGTTGCAGCGACTGCTGTGTCTGCACCCAGGAGATCGCCTTGTTGGTCATGTCCGTGGTGAAATGATAATTGGGGTCCTGAGGCGTCTCCACCATGGTTACGCCATCGTAGATCAGCGGCGACCACTGGTTGGTTTCCCCGCCCAGGAAGCCATAAAACTTTTCAAAACCCGAATGTGTAGGCCAGCGGTCTTGAGGACCGTTGTTTGAAATCTCCCACGGTGGTACTTCGTGGCATTTCCCAAACTGGGCGGTATTGTAGCCATTCTGTCGCAACACTTCTGCCATGGGCGTGATGGTTTGCGGCCGCACACCGGTATAGCCGGGGAAAGTGGTGGCCGCTTCCGTGATGACACCCATGTTATTTGAATGGTGGTTATACCCGGTAAGCAGGGCGGTACGCGTCGGCGCGCAAAGGGCCGTGGTATGGAACCGTGTATACTTGAGGCCGTTCTGGGCCAACTGGTCCAGGGCTGGCATGGGGATTGGTCCGCCGAAACTTTCGGATACACCGAAGCCCATGTCGTCAATCAGGATGACCACCACGTTGGGCGCACCCTTGGGCGCATTCACTTCAAACCTTGCCGGCGCTTTGGCGTTGCGAACATCCAGTTCTGAGTAGGTTGGGCGTATCGGCTCCTTGATGGGCAGGACGGTGCGATCCAGTTCGCCCTTTGCCGAGGTCGTTTCAACCGACGCTGAAGGTTCCTGTTTGGGCGATGTACACCCAACCATGAGAGAAAAAAGAATCAACAATACTCCCAGGGGGGCATACCTTTTCTGACTATCCATACGATCGATTTTAAAAGATGATTCACGTACCTTTTTGAATTCAGCAAGGCAAGGGTCGCGGGCAAAACTAACCCATGCGCGCCGGGCTATGGATGATCATGGTCATGGCGAAACGAATTACTTAATGATAGGTATTATATGCAGGGAACCATGGATCTCCTAAAGGTCGTGCATGAATCCACAAGTTAAGGCTTAAAATCATTCGTCTCCACCCGCTTATCCCGGATTAAAACCTGCGACTGCTCCGGGACCTCTCGCCACCGCTCCTGGTAACTTCCAATGGGCTCGGATACCAGGCAGGCGGCGAAATCACCCAGCTGCATCGCAACATCCGGGTTGAGCTGTTGCAGTTCCTGCACGTTGGGACTCAGGTATAGCGTAGGTCCCTTGCCATTGGACCCATAGCGGAAACCCCAGAGACTCTTCCCGTCGGAGATACCCAGGGTCATCCATATGGCCTCGTCGATACCATATTCCCTTGCCGTGGATTCCACCAAACGGACCATGGCTGCAATCGCCGCCGGGGGATCTTTTTCCAGGCCAAGACTCAGGGCGAGGTGAAACATGAGTTCAGAGTCCGTGCTCCCAAGAATGTTCTCGAAAAATTCCGGCTTCACGTTCAGCATGAGTGGCTGACGCAGTTTTCCGAAGTCTGCGATCTGCCCATTATGCACGAAGAGCCAGTTCTTGTAGCGAAAGGGATGACAATTGGTTTCCTGGATGGTGGCAAGCGACGTGGCCCGTACATGCGCAAGGAAAAGGGGCGATTCAATATGGTTGCAAATGTCGAGGAGATTGAGATCGTTCCAGGCGGGGCGTATGCTGCGAAAGAGTCCGGGCAAGGGTTGCCTGTCGTACCACCCGAGTCCGAATCCGTCGCCGTTGGTAGGCGTACGCGGAGCGCGCGCATGCAGACTCTGGTGAATTAAATTGTCTTTGGGCTTGAGCAGCAATTCGCTCATCAGGATCGGCGCCCCGGTGTAGGCAAGCCATCGGCACATAAGAATCGTTTTGTGGAAGGTACACATAAACTACTATCGTCTTTCACGACAGCCGGGGGCTAAACCGCCGAATTTGTCCTTTGATAATTATCCCTGTCCCAGGTACATACAGGGTCTTCTTGCCGCGTCGCCAAAACTTGAAACAGAAAAAAATATTAATTTGCCGGCCATGAAATACGCACTGTACGTCTTGATTTTGCTGGCCAGTTTAAACTGCAGCCAGCCGGAAAAGAAAACCGCGGCAGCGGCAAAACCCAACATCCTCCTGATTGTGGCCGACGACCTTGGATTCAGCGATATCGGCACCTATGGCGGCAATATCCAGACACCGGTGCTGGACAAACTGGGTAAAGAAAGCATGCTGTTCAGCAATTTCCACGTACTGCCCACCTGTTCCCCTACCCGTTCCGTACTCCTTACCGGTAACGACAACCATGTGGCCGGCCTGGGCATTATGAGTGAAATGGACTACCCTGCCCTGCAGCAGCTAAAACTGCCGGGGTATTCGGGCGCTTTAAGCAAACAGGTAGTCACCATCCCGGAGTTGCTCTCCGGACAAGGTTATCATACTTACATGGTGGGCAAATGGCATCTGGGCGAAGGTGAAGGAGAGAAACCGCACGAGCGCGGTTTTGAAGAAAGCTTTATCCTGGGTACCGGCGGAGGCAGCCATTGGAACGACAAAAAAGCGCTGGCACCACCGCAGCATATGGAATACTTCAGCAATGGGAAGGTGGTTGAATTACCAGACGATTTCTATTCATCCCGAAACTACACCGATTCCCTCCTGCGGTATATCGATACGCATAAGGGCGATCAGAAACCCTTTTTTGCATTTCTATCGTACACGGCCGTGCACGATCCACTGCATGCACCCGACGAATATATCGCGAAGTACAAGGGCAAGTTTGACGCCGGATGGGATTCGCTCTGGACAGAGCGGTTCAACAACCTGAAAGCGCTCGGCATCATCGGGGCCGATGCGAAAGGGTTCAAGGTGCCCGCCATTCCCGCATGGAATAAATTGCCGAAAGAACAGCAGCAGGCAGCGGCAAGGGATATGGAAGTGTACGCTGCCATGCTGGATTATATGGACATGAGCATCGGCCGCGTCTTCGAATACCTTAAGGCGCAGGGGATGTACGACAATACCATGATCATTTTCATGTCGGACAACGGTGCGAATGGAGCCGTGGCTTCCACCTACCCGGGCAACCAGGACGGTGCCTATCTCGGCACCTTCGACAATGCCATGGAAAACCGCGGGAAAAAAGGCTCTTACCTGGCCATGGGCCCCGGCTGGGCGCAGGCTTCTTCCGCACCCTTCCGGTATTTTAAAACCTTCACGTCTGAGGGTGGCATACGCGCACCACTGATGATTAAAATGCCCGGACAAACCCAGGGTGCCGGAACCTGGAACAAAAGCCTGACGCATGTCAGCGACATTATGCCCACGATACTGGAACTTACCGGTACATCTTATCCTGCTTCCTATAAAGGAAATGATATTCATCCCCTCATCGGTTTTTCGATGCTTCCCATCCTGCAGGGCAAGTCGGCAACCATTCGTACAGACCAGGGTATCGGGTATGAACTCTTTGAAATGAAAGCCTATATCCGGGGCAACTGGAAAATCCTGCGCCTGCCCGAACCCATGGGAAGCGGAAAGTGGCAGTTGTACGACCTTGAAAAAGACCCCGGAGAGACTAACGACGTAGCAGTACAGCACCCGGATTTAGTCAACCAAATGGTGGCTGCCTGGAATGATTATGCGAAGCAGAATGCGCTCCATGACCACCGCGGTCACTATGATTCCGTGTACCGGAGCAGTTATTGAATGCAGTCATTCGACATATACAGTGTGGCCGAAATTAAACCTACTGGCTGTCATGTGCCGTTTGAAAACAACAGCCAAACGAGGATGTAGGCGCGTAACAACCAAAAATCAACCGGGCAGAACCAAGCTTGACGCCTGTTGATGCTGGAAACAGATCAAAAAGAAGGGAGTCTCAGGTTTTTGAAAATGGACACAAAAGGCCCTACCTTCCTACCGACAACCGTCAACTGTCAACCGTCAACCGACACATGGCCAATCAAATATTCGTCAACCTGCCCGTCAGCGACCTGCGTCGATCCATGGATTTTTTCAGGCACCTGGGATTCAGCTTCAATATGCAATTCACCGATGAAAAAGCAGCCTGTCTTGAAATCGGACCCAATAACTACGCCATGCTCCTCGTGTATGAACGCTTAGCAGACTTCACCCAAAAGCCGATCAGCGATGCCCATGAATCCACGGAAGTGCTGATTGCAATTGATGCGGAGAGCCGGCAGGCGGTGGACGACATGATCCGAAAGGCCATCGAAGGCGGCGGCAGCATCTACGCGGATCCGCAGGACCACGGATGGATGTATGGCCATAGTTTCGCCGACCCGGATGGACACCAGTGGGAAGTGATATACATGGATGAAGAAGCCTTACCAAAGAACGATAAAAGTTAGATTTTAGAAATGAAAAGTCAGCAGTGGCATGACGATCCACTCTTCTAACTTCTAAGATCCAAAATCTAACTTCAACATACGTTTATGATCAACAGAATCTGCGTCTACTGTGCCTCGAGCAACCAGGTGGCTTCCAAATATTTCGACGCTGCACGGACACTGGGAGAAATGCTGGCCCTGGAAAAAATCAGCGTAGTCTATGGGGGCGGCGCCACCGGCCTGATGGGAGAACTGGCTACTTCCGCCCTTCGGGCAGGCGGACACGTAATCGGCATCATGCCGGATTTTATGCGTGAAGTGGAGTGGGCCCACCGCGAGGTGAAAGAATTCCTTTTCGTGGGCGATATGCATGAACGCAAGAAAAAATTCCTGGAATATTCAGATGCCCTTGTGGCCTTACCGGGTGGTTGCGGCACTTTTGAGGAACTGCTGGAAGCCATCACCCTGAAAAGACTCGGTCTCTTCCTCAAACCCATTGTCATTTTCAACCAGGACGGATATTATAACCCGCTCCTGGAGATGTTGAACCGCGCCGTGGCAGAAAAATTCATGGGCGAAAATCACAAAGATATCTGGAAGGCCGTGGATCGCGTGGAAGACATCCTCCCCGCCATCCGGGAAACGCCGGACTGGAATGCGGATGCCCTGCACCAGGCAAGATTGTTGTGAACGCATTGTTCCCGAATGCCGTAAGCCAATAGAAAACGCTTTACCGCGCAGGAGAAAGCAAGTGTCACCAACACGTTTGGGTTGTTGTTTACACACCGGCCGCTTTCAGCCGGTGCATTCCCTCTACAAGTTTATGCCAGCCATAGGTAAAGGTCAGCCGGAATGAATCCATGTTCATATCCTCCGGATCTCTGTCGTTCACCGTGGAAGAATAGGAAAGCAAGATTGGTCAAAAACGAAGGGAAAGTGCTCACTCACCACTACCTGCTGAGGGCCATCTGGGGACCTGTGTATATTGACCAGTCGCAATACCTGCGGGTTTTCATCGCCCAAATCAGGAAGAAAACTGAGGATGACCCCAACCGCCCCAGTTTCCTGCTTACGGAATCAGGCGAAGGGCATCGTTTCGTGGGAAG
>JALOMP010000181.1 GCA_025455365.1 Chitinophagaceae bacterium
GCTTTTTCAATCCAGGTATGCGTGGCGCGGGAACAATAGAAAACCATGTTGGAAGGCAATCCCGGCAGGCCTTCCTCTTTGAGGGCCTTGGGCGCTTTCGCGGTCCTTGCGGCAAGGAATCCCGTAAAATTGGCGATGTTCCCGCCGCTCACCAGCAGGCCTCCATAGGCCGGGGACAGGCCGATGAATTCCGCCAGCCATTTCACCGTTTGCTTTTCAATGGCCGTTGCCATCGGGCTCAGGATATTGGCGCCAACGTTGGCGTTAACCGCGGATGCCAGCAGGTCCGCCAGCGCGCCAATCTGCGTGGGCGAGGAGGTGACAAATCCCAGGAATTTCGGATGCCCGTTCAGGAGGGAATGTTCCATCAGCAATTGGGATGCGCACTCCATCAGTGCTGTCGCCGAAGATCCATCAACCGGCAAAGACCGGTTACCCAGGATCTCCTGTATGGCTTTCGGCGTCTCAGCCGTGGTAACCGGCCGCGATGCGATGGTCTCGTAGAAATCCGCAATCCTGTTGATCAGCGCGTGCCCGATCTGGAGAAATTCTTCTTTATCGATGCCGGCAGCATTGACCCTTGTATTGGTATTTGTCATTTTTTCGGTTAAACAGCGTGGTCATTAAAACTAATGCAATTTTGCTCCACCGGCTGCATCCGGCATTGGTTAATTTGATACGGTATGCGTGGCATCTGTTTGAATACTCTATTTTTAGACCATGGCGAATAAAGTATCCGTGCTTAATGAGGATGGCAAGCCGGTAGACTGGTGGTTCCTCTATAAACTTCCCCGCATGGAAAAGGAAGGCGCCAATGATGCCGCCACCGGCTACGAGTATTTTTATTACGAACCCGGGATGGATGGGTTGAAAAAGTCGGACTACCTGCTTACATCCGGGAAGGGAGCGCTGGATCTTACGCTGGCATCGGTATTTGAAAATCCTTCCGCTACCACCGGCTGGGTCCTGTATAACGATGAAATGCCCGCGGCCGCAGGGGCCAGTGATGTGGACAGTTACGGGCATACGAAAGGCGTGATTGTTTTTGACACCGCATCCAAAACCGCATTCTGGCTGCTGCATTCCTGGCCGAAATTCGTAAGTCCAAAGGCAAAGGAGATGCCCGTGCCGGATTATGGCCAGACATATTTGTGTATCTCCATCGACCTGGACACGGCCGGAATCATCGCGAACCAGATGATCAATCACCAGGAACCACAGGTGTACCTGCCGAGAATACCGGCAACACTCGATAAAACCCAGCCTTTGTTTCTGCTAAGCAAGCACGTGGATCCCAACGCCACCGCAGACAGCGATGTGATTTCCTGCACATCCACGGGCGGGCTCAAGTTCAAGGTGATCGCCAAGAACAGGAAATGGGGAAAGGATTTCTGGAACGACCTCGTTGGGCCCACCCTGCGTGCGGATATGGACGTGGAGACATGGATACGGGGTAAGATCCCGCCCATGTTGGATTCGGACGGCGTCCACAAAGTCTTCGACGTTAAATTCATCGATTTCAACCCGCTTGGCTTTCCGTATCAATGGTCTGAAACGCATGACCATGCCAAATGGGGACTAACGGTTGATCAGGACTGGATCTGCGTGGGCGATATCAACCGCATGGTATCGCAGGAGAAAAGGGGCGGGGGTACCATCGCCTTCCAGGATAAAAAACTGTGGAACGCGCTGAAGAAAACGGATTTGCTGAAACCACCGCCCGGGAAAAGCCTGGCAGATGCGAAAGCGTTGATCAAATCCACGCACCTGCCAGGCTGATGTCAAATTCCCGAAAACTAACGGAATAGGCTACCTGTGATGTTGTTTGTGCAGTGCATCCAGCATCCGGTGCAGGTCCTGCTGGTTGGTTGCATATTGGTTAATATCCTGTTCGATTTTTGCCCTTTCTTCATTGCTCAGACTGGGGGCGATGTCCGCGATGATGGACGCCAACATGAGCCTGTGCAGGTCATGGATCGGCAGGTGCTTTCCATCCCGTTTCGCCCGGGCGCCCGGGCCATCCTTGGGGAAATTCTTATCGTATGGCAGTTTCAGGTTCGACTTATCCTTTCTCGGTTTTTTCTCCCTGATCACCGCTTCAAAACTCGGCGCGTGGTTGGTTCGCTCGCCCAATGCCCATCTTGATTTCGGAATACCCAGCCATTGCAAGAGGGTGCTCAGGATGGATGTATTGTCGTAGGACGTATCGGTTTCAGAACGGAAGACGGTGTTCTCCGTAATCCATGGTGAAACCAGGATGGCGGGTATCCTCGGCCCCATGATATCAAACTCAAATCCCTGCAGGGAGTCATTGGCATAGGGCTTCTTCGCGTAGGGCGGCGGAACATGGTCCGGCAAGCCTCCATGCTCATCGAAATTGATGATGAGGAGCGTCTTTTCCCAGGCCGGGCTAGCCTGAAGTGCCGTGATGATGTCATTCAGTTCCCGTTCGCCGGGGATGAGATCGTTCCCGGGGTGATAGGACGTTGAGCCGTTGAAAGTGACCCATTTCGGTTCCAGGAAGGAAAACTTCGGCAGGGTGCCGTATTTCAGATCATCGAAGAACTGGTTGAGCTGGCAGGCGTAATTGCCAACCGAGAACGGCCCGTCGATCGACGGTATCTGGCCCTTGAGAAACAGGTTATAGGTATAGGCGCACTGCAACCACTCCACTGAGTTATAGAGTTTGAAATCGCGGATGCCATTGTCCGAAAGCACTTTCCAGATCGATGGCCTGCGCGCATACAGGGACCAGCTCGTATATTCAACGCCGTTCTGGAAATTATTCAGTTTGCCCAGGGTTGAACCGGTAAAGGCAAACGCGCGGTTGACCGTGGTGCCGCTGGGAACGGAGCAGAACCAGTCGTCTGAAATGGCGTAACTCTTGGCAAGACCGTTGATCACCGGCAACTGTTCCGGGGAATAGCCCATCATCACTTCATCGGTTCCATTGTTCACTGCGAAGCCTCCCATGTCCGGTTTGTCCTTGCGGAAATAGCCTTTGATGTCTTTGTGGAACATTTGTCGTAACACATCAGAGCAATCGTGGTAGGGATCCGTATTGTCAAGGTCCAGTGAATAGTCTTCGCTCAGTTTACCATCTTTGTATTTGGTGATGGCGAGTTGCTTGCCCTGGTACTCGTTGGTGAATTTCGGGTCCACGCCACGGTAAGGGCCTTTGGGGCCGATCACGTTGATCGGCGCATTTTTCGAATACAGCCATCCCACCAGGTGATCGAAAGACCTGTTCTCGATCATGTAATAAATCACGTGTTCGATCTTGTTCCGCATGAAGTCCATCGTACCGGGTGTGCTGGCCAGTTTGGCATCGACCGGGATTAGCGTTTCCACCCCGTTCAGGATGAGTGACTTGCCGATCTGGCTGGACAGGTTTCCCTGTTTTACCGGGCCTCGCAGACCGTGTTCATGATCCTTATCGAATTCCCAAAGCCTGTATTTGCCGGTTGCGGGTTCACGGTCCAGCAGATAGTTGCCCAGGACGGTAAGCTCATGCCTGGCGGTGATGCCCAATTTTTTCCAGTTTCCTGTTTTGATGGCCGGGTAACTTAAGGAGGTTTCCGTTTGCGCGTCAAATTGCCAGATGGCGAAATCCGCCGTGGCGGTATTCCAGTCGAGGATATAACCACTCACATACATGAGCTGGTGACCCTGTTCAATGGTGAGCCAGGCCCCTTGTGCGCCCCATGCATTGGGCAGGGGATCCGCGCTGCCCGGATCGAAATTGAACAGCTGGTAGGTTCCCCGTCCTTCCGTGGGGATCCAGTTCAGCACGAAATCATGCGCGGATACCAGTACAAGTTCCGAACCCTTTTCATATCCTTTATTCGCGCCACCCGGGTTGGCAAAATCGGGGCGGGAGAAAAAGAACTTCGACTTGGTCCAGGTGCCGGCCTTCACGGCATTCGCGGTCCATTTACCGTCAGCGTCAAAGCTGCCCAAAGGATCGGCGGCATCCGGGTTAAACTGCAGGAGCCTGTATGCGTATTGATTGTCACTGTTCAGCGGGCTCCATTGCAGGATGTAATTGCCCACCTGCGCCAGGTGGCAGCCTTTGGGAACGTGACTGCTTTTTCCCGGGATCCGCTTCAGCAGGGAAGGGTTATCCAGGTCGAAAGACCAAAACAGTACCTGGTCGCTATTGGCATCCTGGCTGATAAAATATTGGTAGCTGGACTGGCTCATACAAGTGTTTTTTAATGTTTGATGGATGATGCTATTTTGCCGGCACCGTATTGGGCTCGGGTGGTTTTATGCTGCCTCCGCAGGGGTTATCGAACACGCCGGGTTGCCCGCAACGGTCCCAGGCTTCCTCGAAGGTGTAGGTGGGATGGGGTTTGGGAAGGGCGCTGAAGAACAGGTCCATTTGCGCCAGCGCGCAGATCGTTCGTTTGTCTTTTTCGTCCGGGGGATTTGGTGCGCCGGTTCCATCGGGGTTGCCAAACCAGCGCTGGCAGGCCTGGCGTTTGATGTCTTCGGGATCCATGTCCGGGTTATCTGTGTATAGTTTCAGGAAGGTGGCGGACACCAGGTCCTGGGCTTCGTATTGCCGGATGTCCGGGATCCTGTCTGGTTGATCTGTGCATTTGCCCGTAACCCCTGCTGCGATCATGTGATTGCCGATCAGATAGGGCGTCTCCCTTTTGGAATCCGGCCGGACTTTGAACTTCCCCGTCTGCATCACGTTCACCTGCGGGATATTGTCCTTATCCTGGGGCAGGATATCTGTATATGAAGTGCGAAACCAACCCGGAGCCTGTGGGTCATATAGGGGCGATCCGCAGATCAGCAAAGGCAGGGTGTACTTCCTGTCTTCCGGCCATCCCGGCGGTGTGAGGTATAACTCGAGCATGGACTTTATATAGTCCCTGTCTGGGGGGCCGTCAAAGAATGCAGAAGCCATCATGATGGGCATATAATCATTGGGGTATTCACTTTGCCCGGATCCCGGTGCCGCGATGGGATTCACATCGATAAAAGTCCTGTAGAACCCAACGTCCCCTGGCGCGATGCCGGCACACATCAGTACCTGCTCCCACCGCTTCATGGTGATGGCATTGTCGAAAGTGCCGAGTTGCGGCACGGCCCAGGGCGGATAATGCAGCAGCAACAGGCCTTTCTGGCCCATGACATTGAGCCCCAGCGGCGGGAACAATGTCCATTTGCACAAACCATCGTTGGGATTTTTATTGACATGGTAATTGGCCATGGGGTTCCATACCCTGAACTCTTTCAACAGCTCCATGCCCCTGATGGCTTTCTGCGCGTGGTGTTTGTTGAAAATCGTGGCATGCCTTTCCCCAAACCGGGCAAGTACCTCATGGGGTGTATTCCCTTCGAGGGTTACCCGGTAAGCATCATCCTCCAGGTTCACTTCCACCTGGATGTCCTCTACGCCATCAACGATCAACGAATTCATGGTGTAGTGTCGAATGACATCGGCATAGTCATGGAATTCCAGGCTTTTGTCGGCCACATCGGGCGCGGGGTAGAGTTGCTCCAGTGCTTTGGCCGGGCCAAGGGTATAATGATGTTCAGGCATCGTTGAAGGGTTTACGTGTGCGTGTTGGGGTAAGGAAATATAATCAATATCAGGCAGGAACCGTGATAAGCCGGTTTTTATTTCCGGATCAGCCGGCGAAGGATTTCCGTTTAACGGTAAAATTTTCTACAAAGGACTGCAGTTGTTCAACATATTGCTCCCCCGCGAATCCCGCGGTAAGCCCCGAAAGCCCGTCCATGGACATTTTCACCAGGCGGAGGGAAAGATCGAACAGAAGATCAGAGTCCAGGCCAAACCTTGCTTCTTTGTAGAGACGGTTGATATCAGCGGCATAAGGCGAAAGCAATTCAAGGGTTTTGTCGAGGGTTTGATCGCCATAGAGCAGGCCCGCATAAAACAGGACCGGCGCCATCTGCCATTTCACCGGAGGTGCATCAACGGTCCGGAGTTCCAGGTATCCTTTGAGCCTTACCTCCGGGAACAGGAGGGAGAAATGGTTTTCCAGGTGATGCAAGGCAGGACTGATACCTTCGATGGGATGGTCCAGCCAGTATGCCATGGTGCAGGATGGGGGCAGGGTTTTATCGCCCAATTCCTTTATGAATAT